>JASHXZ010000454.1 GCA_030043285.1 Xanthobacteraceae bacterium
AATATCGGCATCGTCCTGGCTCGACGCCGTTGTGTCCCAGCGCACGACCACCGAGCGATACCAGCGACTCGCCTGCCGGGACGGCCGCGCCAGGTGCCACTCGCGCATGTCGCGGTAATCAAATACCCGACCGCGGAAGCGCTGGTTGATGATCTTCAGATCGGGCAATGCAGGGCGGTTCGCCAGGAACTGCGGACTTGGCGGCACTTCCACGACAGCATCAAAGCCATCGAGAATGGTTTGATCGGCGTTCGCTCCCAGGGCCCAAAGCTCGATCTCGCCGCAGCCGGCATCGCGGATCGTCGCTTTGCACAGGCGCGAAAACTCGGAGGGGCTTCCCAATCGGTCCGCGCCCTCAATCAGCAATACGGCTTGGCCCGCGAGGCGCAGGTAACAAGGATGCTTAAGGTATTTCATAACGGCATGAATGAAGGCGCGGGCATTGTCTTGATTGAGATCAGTCTGTTGGTCCTCCACTTCCCAGCAAATGCAGACCGGCATATCAATCTTGCGGTTCGCCAACAGGGCGTCGAGGGACTCCGACCCGAGCAATCGGCGGCCGCTTGAGCGCAAGCGCCAGCAAAAGCCGCGGATGCCGTACTGTCGTGCCAGCGCGGCCTGAGCGACGATGATCTCGGGGTCGCGCAGGTCATAGTAGCCAAGCTCGTCCGGTTCGATCGGCTGCAAATGCCCGACGAAATTCTGCCTGGCACAACGAACTTTCACCCATGCGTCCGGACCGGCTTCGACGCGGCCGTCGCAGGTTCGAAAGAAAGGATCGTAAAACGCGCAGAAATCGATGCAGTCCGTAACGCGCTCGCCGATGGCCGTCATGCTGAAATTCCCGCGACCCGTCGCAGGTGTGCCGAAATCAATTCCGTCGGGTATCGCGTATGCCGATGAAGGTAATCGAACACGGGCCGCAGCGGCAGACCGCAAGGGTTGTCTCGTAACAATTCTACTTTCACAAACGGAACTCCCGCATCGATGGCGGTGCGCCACTGCACGATCATGGGATTGGTTATTGTTGCCAATCGATTGTAATAGAGCTGTCTGGCGGATTGCAGCGGCGCTCGGACGTCGCAACCGCTGCAGATGGTCGCCCACGGGATTCGCGCCGGGACCGGCGTCATGTAAATCGCCTTGGTCGCGTGTCGCTGCTGGAGAAAATAGTCCGCCATCGGGATTTCATAACGGTTGATGATCTCGTCCTTGCGCTCCAACGGTCGAACGCTGTCCCACCACCGCTGCGCTGCGCCGCAGCTCAACAAACCACGACGCATGGCAAAGAAGAAGGATTGTATGTGCCATGCAAGTTCGTGCGAACTCGTCAAACCCCAAAAATCGGCGTCTTTTATATTCGGCGACAGCAGAATGTGCTCGATATCAAAAAACGGTCCGTATATGCTGTCATTGACGAAGACGATTTCGACGAATTGGTCTTTTGCCGTCAACGCGTTGAAGCCGACCTTCCAGCTGCCGAAATCGTAACCGATATTGTCCCGCTTGATGAACGTGTCGGCAAGGCTTTCGTATCCGGGAGGCAGACGATCGGCGCTAACGGAGACAAAAGTAATGTGGGTGAAGGCGGAACGATAAGCCTTGAGCGAATAGAGGACATGTGGATCGACCAGCCCGTCGCGATCGTAATGGGCCATGATCAACGCTCTTGGCAACCGGGCGTTCATCCCTTCGATCCCGAACTCTTGCGGCCCCGACAACGAGACTGGCATCGACCAAGCAACGGTCGATAATTGATAGGTCACGGGGGGTCAAGGTCAGCGGCGGCGTCGGCTTGGTTGCAGGAGCATTGGTCTTCTCGCCTGCGGGCAGCCGGCAAGCTGAAGATGTGCCGCCGGTCGCGCGGCCACGGTTGCTCTGGAAGTCTTTCGTCGGGGTTTAGTCGTAGTTCTACTGTGCTGACGTGGTCACACCCTACTCAAACCCCAAAAACGTGCAGAACTCCGCGACCGGTGCGCGTGGTGAGCGGAACGAATTCGCCGGATGGGCACGGTCGCCGTAGCCGATCGCCACGGCGCAGAACAGCATCTGCTCGGGCGGCATTTTGACGAACGCGCGCACGATGCGATGCATGCGCGCCCAGGATTCCTGCGGGCAGGTATCGAGGCCGTAGCCGCGGGCGAGGAACGCGAGCGCATGGATGTAGCCGCCGAGATCGGCCCATTGACCCGGACCGAGCTTACGGTCGATGGCGATGAACAGCGCGACCGGCGCGTTGAAGAACGCGAAATTGCGTTTGTATTGCGCAAGCCGTCCCGCCGCGTCGCCGCGGGCGACGCCCAGCGCGCCGTAGAGCTGTACGCCGTGCTCCTCGCGCCGCGCCTTATACGGTTCCCACATCGTCTTCGGATAGATCGGATATTCGGTCTCCTCGGCGTGCGGGTCGTGATCGGCGAGATACGCGGCCACCTGTCGTTTGATCTCGGCAAGCGGCGCACCGGTGAGTGCATAAACGTGCCACGGCTGCAGATTGCCGCCCGACGCGGCGCGCGTTGCGCGGTCAAGGAGATCGCGCACAATGGTTTGATCGACCGGCTTGTCGAGAAAGGCACGGCAGGACAGCCGCGTATCGATAGCATCGAAGACGTTTATGGTCATGCTGTGAGAGCCAAGTTTCTAATTTGATCGACGGGTTTCTCTGATTGGTCGACGGAATCACGCCTGTCACTGCGTTTCGTCTTCGGCTGCGTCCGGCGCCGCAAGCCGTGGTGCCGGCGTCGCCAGCGCGTCGGCATCGCTCGAGCCGGACAACGCGCCCGTCTCGGCGTTGTGCACGCGATAGAGCTGCGGTGCGGCACGGTTGATGTGCAGCTGAAAAATGTCGGGCCGATTGTAGTGTCCGGCGAAGTCGTGGCGCAGCTTCATCATGATCCCGAGCTCGAGATCGCACGCGGCATAGAGGATGCCTTCCTCGGCGCCCATCGGCCCGGCGATGATGCGGGAATTCGGCGCGACGATCACGCTGCCGCCGCAGCAGTCGGGATTGCGCAGGAATTTCTCGGCTTCCGGTCCGGCCGCGAGTTTTTCGATCATCGGCTCGTCCACGGTGCCGCAGGCCGAGACCACGAACGCCTTGCTCATCTGCGCGAAGGCCTGGGAGTCGACCGCGACGCGGTTGCGCATCGGATCGCCGCTGGTCGGAAAATGGTTAGGCCAGCTCATGACATGGACGCGCGTGCCTTCGGCCGTGAGCGCGAAGACCGCGAGCGGATTGGAGTTCTCGCCGCAGATAAGCCCGCTCATCGGGCCGAACGCGGTCTGGAACGCACCGAACGTGTCGCCGTAGCCGCCGGTATGGACCAGCCGCTCGCCGACGGTCGGCATGATCTTCTGATGCTTGCCGATCAGCGCGCCGTCCGGACCGATATAGAGCTGCGTATTGAACATAGTACCGATCGTGTTCGGCAGCTTTTCGCAGACGCCGATCACCACATAGGCGCCGACTTCGCGCGCCGCGGCGCTGAGTGCCGTCGTTTCCGCGCCGGGAATTTCCACCGCGTTCTTGAACAGCTCGACCGAGAGCCGGTTGGCGATCGCGCCGGTCGCGACGTGGTGGTGATACCAGACCGGATGTGCCGGAATGAATCCTTCCGGAAAGCCGATCACGCGCGCGCCGTTGCGGCCGGCCTCGCGGATCAGGCTGCAGGCTTTGTCGGTCGAGCCGGTGCGGTCCACAAACACCGAGGCCGCCTGCACGGCGGCGACTTTGACCGTTTCGTAGCGATCCCCCATTGCACCTCTGCGTCGACGGAACCTCAATTCGTAGCCGACAATTGCCACAGGCCGCGACTATATTACCAGCCTGGCGGGCGAGTGGAGATACGGACCATGGTGGCGCATGATCGACAAGGTTCGCGGCGTACGACCGAAGTGACCCGCCGCGCCTTGATGGTGGGTGCCGGTGCGGCGAGCATTGCCGGCCGCGCCGCCCTGGCCCAAGCGCCCGCGCCCGTATCGGCGCCGCAACCCGACCACACGCTACGCATTGCGCCGATCTCGCTCGAAATCGCACCCGGCAAGACGATCAAGACCACCGGCTACAACGGCACCGTTCCGGGCCCGCTGTTGCGGCTCCGCGAAGGCAAGCCGGCGGTGATCAACGTGATCAACGACGCCGGCTACCCCGACATCGTCCATTGGCATGGGCTCTATCTGCCGGCGATCCAGGACGGCGCGACCGAAGAAGGATCGCCGATCATTCCGGTCGGCCAATCGCACACCTATTCGTTCACGCCCAAGCCGACCGGCACCCGCTGGTATCACAGCCATGCCATGGCGATGCGGGATTTGAGCCGCAGCACCTATTCGGGCGAGTTCGGCTTTCTGATCGTCGAGCCGGCCGCGGGTGAGCCGGGCCACTACGACCGCGAAGTCCTGCTCGCGGCGCGGCGCTGGGAAGGCTCCTGGGTCAGCATTCAGGATCTGCGCAAAGGCCCGCCGCCCGACAATGGACTTGAAGTCATGTACGCCTCGGCGACGCTCGGCCAGCGCATGCTCGGTCACGACGAGCCGATCCGCGTGCGCCGCGGCGAGCGCGTGCTGTTCCGGCTCCTCAACGCCAGCGCCACCATGGACGTTTCGCTCGCTCTGCCGGGGCATCGTTTCACGGTGCTCGCGCTCGACGGCAATCCGGTGCCCACGCAGGCTACTGTCGATATCCTCAAGCTCGATGTTGCCGAGCGGGCGGATGTGATCGTCGAGATGGACAATCCGGGAGTCTGGGTGTTCGGCTCGACCGACGACATGGACCGCAACATGGGCATGGGTGCGGTCATCGAGTATGCCGACGAAAAGGGCGAGCCGCAGTGGCTCGGGCCGCCGAAGCTGCCGTGGAGCTACGCCAAGTTCGCCCGCACTGCGCCGGCGGCCGAGCCCGATGAGACCGTTCATCTGACGTTTGAAAAAATTCCCGGTGGCCGCGGCGGCTACAATCGCTGGACCATCAACGGCAAATCGTGGCCGGACACCAACCCGCTGTTCACCGTGCAGGAAGGCAAGCGCTACCGCCTCGTGCTGAACAACAACAGCGGCGACACGCACCCGGTGCACACGCACCGGCACACCTTTGAAGTCACCAAGGTCGGCAACACGAGCATGTCCGGCCTGATGAAAGATACGCTCAGTCTGGTGCGCCGCTCCACCGCGGAGATTGATTTCATCGCCAACGATCCTGGCCCTACCTTCTTCCACTGTCACCATCAGGACCACATGGATGAAGGCTTCGCCGGCCTGATCACCTATACGTAATCGGCACGCGTCCGGCGCACAGCTACGCGCGTCAATACGGCGTCTTGTTGATCTCGCCCGAGCCGGTGACGTACCAGCGCTCGCTGACGAAGGGCTTGCCGGCGAGCCGGTCGGCGAGCCAGTCGGCCAACAGGATCGGTGGGAACGGGCCCAGATTGGCGGCCGGCACGTTGCCGACCGAATGGCGCGATTCCTGATAGACCACCATCTGCTTCGGCCCGTTGAGCGCCGCCATCAGGTGCTCGGAATGTTCGAGCGGGCTTAGTTCCTCGGCTTCGCCGGCGATGCACAGATAGGGTACATGGATTTTTTCGGCGTGGCCTTGCCAGGTGATGTGCTTCCGGAATTCGTCGAACTCGTCCTCGTCGGTGATGCCCGACATGTACATGAAGCGCTTCTTGAA
>JASHXZ010000455.1 GCA_030043285.1 Xanthobacteraceae bacterium
CGGCGCCGAGAAATGGCTGCCGCATTACAACGTCATGGGCGTCGCCAAGGCGGCGCTGGAAGCTTCGGTGCGCTACCTCGCCGCCGATCTCGGCACCAAGAACATCCGCGTCAATGCCCTCTCGTCGGGGCCGATCAAGACGCTGGCCGCCGCCGGAGTCGCGGACTTCCGCTACATTCTCAAATGGAACGAGGACAATGCGCCGCTGCGCCGCAACGTCAGCATCGAGGACGTCGGCGAGGCCGCCGCGTATCTGCTCTCCGACATGTCACGCAGCGTGACCGGCGAAGTGCATCACGTCGACGCCGGCTATCACATCGTCGGCATGAAGCACCCCGACGCGCACGATATACTCGTCGGTCAGACAGACGACAGGGATCAGAAATAAGGAATCAGGTGACACCGTTCGATTTCAGTTCTGATTAACATCTGATTTCCAGCTTCAGATTCCTGATACCTGCACCTGCTTTCTCACTCCTGAACCCCATGCCCATCCTCTATTTCGTGCGCCACGGCGAGACCGATTTCAACGTCGCGCATCGGCTGCAGGGCCGTTTCGAAACCTCGATCAATGGCCGCGGCCGCGACCAGGCGAGGCATTGCGCCGGCCTGCTATCCGACCTGTTTGTCCGCGAAAGGCGCGAGGCTGCGGGTTTCGCCTACGCGTGCAGTCCACTCAAACGGGCGCGCGAAACCATGGAAATCCTGCGCGCGACGCTCGGCCTCGATCCGGCCGGCTATACGGTCGACGAAAGGTTGCAGGAAATCTCGTACGGCCAATGGGAGGGCTCGACCTTGCCGGAGATCGGCGCAAGGGATGCGCAACTTCTGGCACGGCGCGAGCAGGACAAATGGGGATTTCGGCCGCCCGGCGGCGAGTCCTATCGCGACGTGGCGGAGCGCGTCGCCTCCTGGTACGCCAGCGTGAGCAGTAACACGGTGATCGCCGCGCATGGCGGCATCGCCCGCGCCTTGATGGCGAATTTCGGCATCCTGCCCGAGGAAGAAGCGACCTTTGCGGAAGTGGCACACGGCGCCGTCTACGTCTTCGCCGACGGCGCCATGGCGCGTTACGCCTGATCGTGCGGCGCACCGGAGGCTTGCGACCCTCTCCTAGCGCTGCCTGCTGCGAAATAGCCCGAATTCGTCGTCTTGTAGCCGCACTGGTGGTGTAGCCTCGTGCTTGCTGCGGGCGCATGGGCGAGGGCAGCGCAATTGAGGTCACGGCGATGAGTTTGCATGTCGGCCAGCAGGTCGTGTGCGTCAGCGACGCATTTTCGCCGTGTCGGCATTGGCGGCGGGCGGTCGGCGCGCTGCCCAAGGTCGGCATGGTCTACACGATCAGGCATATCCGCGAGGCGCACGGCCTGATCGGGCTGTGCTTCTTCGAGATCGTCAGCCCGCATGCGTATTTCTCGGAAGGCTACGTCGAGCCGGCGTTCAACAGCAAAAACTTCCGCCCCGTTCGGCACACCAGCATCGCGCCGTTCGAAGAGATTTTGCGGAAAACACCGGCGCCGAGCCGCTCGACCGAGCTTGTTTGAAGCAAAAGCCGGCCGCGCTCGCGGCGGTTGCCGATCATTGAGGACGATGGCTGTCAGGATTTGACCGGGTGGACCCCAAGGGGTACCACACCCGCCGCGGCGCGATTGCGCCGGTTTGCACGTCTGGCACGTTGTTCTGGCGTTGTTGTTCTGGCACGTTGTTCTGGCACGTTGTTAGGTCATGTCCTTCAACACATTCGGCCACATGTTTCGCGTCACCACCTTTGGCGAAAGCCATGGGCCGGCGATCGGCTGCGTGGTCGATGGCTGCCCGCCGCGCATCGCGCTGACCGAAGCCGACATCCAGCCCTACCTCGACCGCCGCCGGCCGGGCCAGTCGCGCTTCACCACCCAGCGCCAGGAGCCGGATACGGTGCGGATCCTGTCCGGCGTCTTCATCGATGAAGCGACCGGCCGGCAGGTGACGACCGGAACGCCGATCGCGCTCCTCATCGACAACCTCGACCAGCGCTCCAAGGACTATGCCGACATCAAGGACAAATACCGCCCCGGCCACGCCGACTACACCTACGACATCAAATACGGGGTGCGCGATTACCGCGGCGGCGGCCGCCAGTCGGCGCGCGAAACCGCGATGCGGGTCGCAGCCGGCGCCATCGCGCGCAAGATCGTGCCCGGACTGAATGTGCGTGGCGCTCTCATTCAGATAGGTCCGCATCGCATCGATCGCGCGCGCTGGGACTGGGCCGAGGTCGAGCGCAATCCGTTCTTCTGTCCCGACGCCCACAAGGCGGCGTTCTTCACCGATTATCTGGATGACGTGCGCAAGCGCGACTCATCGGTCGGCGCGGTGATCGAAATCGTCGCCGAGGGCGTGCCGGGCGGGCTCGGCGCGCCGATCTACGGCAAGCTCGACGGCGATCTTGCCGCGGCGCTGATGGGCATCAACGCGGTGAAAGGCGTCGAGATCGGCGCCGGCTTTGACGCCGCCGCGCTGTCCGGCGAGGAAAACGCCGACGAGATGCGCATGGGCAATGACGGCAAGCCGGTGTTTCTCTCCAATAACGCCGGCGGCA
>JASHXZ010000456.1 GCA_030043285.1 Xanthobacteraceae bacterium
CGATGCGCTTGACGTGAGCCGGCCCGTGCGGAAGGCGCATCAACTCCCCGGCGCGCGCAGTCGGCAGCTCGCCCGAATTGAGCTTCTGCCGTTTGACCTCGATCGGCTGCACCGATGCAATGCCGGTGACGACCTCGATCTGATAGCCGTTCGGTTCGGTCAGCCGCACGCGTTTGCCGCCGCCGGGCTCGTCCATGGTCTCGACGCCGCTGGCGCCCGGAGCCTTGGCGAGGCGCGCAAGATCGTCCTCGCTGTCGACGTAATAAGCGAGCCCGACGAATTTCGGATCGCCCTTTTCGCTGATGTGGATGTGATGCGCCGGATCGGTGCCGCGCATGTACAGCGCATTGGCGGTGCGCTCCGAGCGCTCCATGCCGAACCGCGTCAGAAACTCTTCCATGACGTCGAGATCGGGCACGCGCAGACGCCCATACGCAATATCGGTGACTTTGACGTAAGACATGCTGTCCTCCGCATGGCCGAAAGATCGATCAATGGTCGGCGGCAATCTGCCACGAAGCGTGCGGCGGGGCCAGCGGCAGCGCGGCCGCGAATGCGACATATGCGCAAATCGCCAAGTCTGCGCAAATCGCCAAGTCTGGGCAAACCGCCAAGTCTGCGCAAACCGCCAAGTCTGTGCAAACCGCTACGTCTGCGCAAAGCGCTCTTTGGCGCGCGCCCGCGCTTTCATCGCCTCGACTTCGCGGTTCCGCGTCGGGCTCGCCGTTTGCAGCGCCCCCAACAAGCGGTGCGCCGCGGCCGCGACGTCGTCGACGGCGCGGTCGAACGCCGCCGCGTTGGCGCGTGACGGCTGGGCGAAGCCGCTCAGCTTGCGCACGAACTGCAACGATGCGGCACGGATTTCGTCTTCGCTTGCCGGCGGCTCGAAATTGAACAGGGTGCGGATGCTGCGGCACATGTTTGATACGCTCCGTCTTTACGAATTCGCGGCCCGCGCCGGCTCGGGCGCGGCCGGCTGGCGTTGCGCGATGGCGTCGGCGATCTCCACGGTGCGGCGCGCCATGTCGGCGTGCAGCCGCTCGACCATGCGGCCCTCGATCTGGATGACGCCCTTGTCGCGGTTTTCCGGCAGGTCGAACGCGGCGATGATTTTTCGCGCCGCCTCGACCTCCTCGGGCGCCGGCGAGAACGCAGCGTTGCAGGCCTCGATCTGCCGCGGATGGATCAGCGTCTTGCCGTCGAACCCGAGATCGCGTGCCTGCCGGCATTCCGCGGCAAAGCCCTCGGCGTTGCCGAGATCGTTGTAGACGCCGTCGAGAATGTCGAGGCCGAAGGCGCGGGCCGCAGCGACGCAGTTCATCAGCCAGGGCAGCATCGGTGCGCGGCCGGGCACGATACGGGCGCGGGTATCCTTGGCGAGATCGTTGGTGCCCATGACGAAGCCGGTCAGGCGCGTTTCGGAATCGTGGGCGGCCGCGGCGATGGCGGCGACGTTGAGCATGGCGAGCGGCGTCTCCATCATGGCCCAGACCCGGATATGCGGATCGGTGCCCATGTCGACGATGCGCGCCGCCAAATCCTGCAGCTGGTGCGGATCGGAAATTTTCGGCACCAGCACGGCGTCGGGCCGGCACTCGGCGACGGCATGCAGGTCGTCGACCCACCAGCGGGTGTCGAGGCCGTTGATGCGAACCAAAACCTCGCGGTCGCCGAAGCCCGCCTGCACCGCCTTCTTGATCGAGCCGCGCGCCATCGCCTTGGCTTCGGGCGCCACCGCATCCTCGAGATCGAGAATGAGCCCATCGGCCGGCAGGTCACGGGCCTTTTCGAGCGCGCGCAGGTTCGAGCCGGGCATGTAGAGCAGGCTGCGCCGCGGGCGGACTGTCATCGCACCATCCTTCGCTTGATCCTTCCTTTGGGCGTCGAATTATTAGCGGCGATGCATGCGGCATGCCACTGCGCCCACCCCCTCTGCCTAACAGCCGACGGCGGCCATCGCTCGATCATACACTTGTCCACAATCGGTGTGGCGATCGGCGAAACGGCTGAATTTGGCCTGAAAACCAGATACATAGTCGCGATTCGGGGACATTGGACCGAAACGGAGGAAACGTGATCACACTGGCAAAACGCGCAATCCCGCCCACGGCCGCGCTGGCAGTTCTGCTGCCGCTCGCCGCGCAGGCGGCTCCGCCCGGCTTCTGCCGGGATTATGCCGCTGCCGCGGTGCGGCAGGTCGAACTGGCGCGGGCGATCCCGGCCTGCAATCGCGGCGCCGGGCCGCGCTGGACCACCGATTTTCGGGTGCATTACCAATGGTGCCTGGGCGCAGCGCCGGACGCCGTCGAAGCCGAGCGCGCCGCACGCACCAACTGGCTGCGGCACTGCCGCGGCATGTAAGGCCTATTCTACCTCTCCCCGCGCGCGGGGAGAGGTAGCGCGCAACGACCGCGCCTAACGCTTACGCCGCCTTGCGCTTTGCCGTGATCAGCTTGCGCTTGATCAAACACTCGGCGATCTGAATGGCGTTGAGCGCCGCGCCTTTGCGCAGGTTGTCCGACACCACCCACATCGAGAGCCCGTTCTCCACGGTGGCGTCCTCGCGGATGCGGCTGATAAAGGTCGCGTCCTCGCCGGCCGCTTCGTACGGCGTGACATAGCCGCCCGGCGCGCGCGAATCGATTACCAGGCAGCCGGGCGCAACGCGCAAAATCTCGCGCGCTTCATCGGCGCTGATCGGCTCCTCGAACTCGACGTTGACCGCCTCGGAATGGCTGATGAACACCGGCACCCGCACGCAGGTGGCGGTCACTTTGATCTTGGGGTCGAGAATTTTCTTGGTCTCGACCACCATCTTCCACTCTTCCTTGGTGCTGCCGTCCTCCATGAAGACGTCGATCTCCGGGATGACGTTGAAGGCGATGCGCTTGGGAAACTTCTTCGCTTCGACCTCGTCGAGCGTGAACACCGCCTTGCTCTGCGAGAACAGCTCGTCCATCGCCTCCTTGCCAGCCCCCGACACGGATTGATAGGTGGCGACCACGAT
>JASHXZ010000457.1 GCA_030043285.1 Xanthobacteraceae bacterium
TTCTCACTAGAAGGATCGCGTTTTCCGAGGAACCGCGATGGATGCGCGCTTCGATGTGATTGTGGGCGGCGGCGGCCATGCCGGCTGCGAGGCTGCGGCTGCAGCGGCGCGGATGGGCGCGCGCACCGCGCTCGTTACTCATCGCTTTGCCACCATCGGCGCGATGTCCTGCAATCCTTCGATCGGCGGGCTCGGCAAAGGCCACCTGGTCCGCGAGATCGATGCGCTTGACGGGCTTATGGGCCGCGTCGCGGATGCAGGCGGCATCCAGTTCCGGGTGCTCAATCGCCGCAAGGGACCGGCGGTGCGCGGCCCGCGCGCCCAGGCTGACCGCAAGCTCTACGCCGCCGCCATGCAGCAGGCGATCCGTCAGACCGCGAACCTGACGGTCATCGAAGGGGAGGTGGACGATCTTCTGGTCGAGGCCCGCGTAAGCGGCGTGCGGCTCGCTGATGGGCGCTCATTGGCGGCCGGCGCAGTGGTGCTGACCACCGGCACGTTTTTGCGCGGGCTCATCCACATCGGCGAGCGGCAGGTGCCGGCCGGCCGGGTAGGCGAGGCGCCGGCGCTTGGACTTTCGCGGACGCTGGAGCACTTCGGCTTTGCGCTCGGTCGCCTGAAGACTGGCACCCCTCCCCGGCTCGACGGCGCGACGATCGATTGGAGCGCCGTGACGCCTCAGCCCGGCGACGATCCGCCCGAGCCGTTCTCGGTGCTCACCGACCACATCACCAACCCGCAGGTCGAATGCGGCATTACCCGAACCACGCCCGCGACCCACGCCATCATTCACGCCAACGTGCACCGCTCGCCGATGTATTCGGGCCAGATCAAGAGCCGGGGCCCGCGCTATTGCCCGTCGATCGAGGACAAGATCGTTCGCTTTGGCGAGCGCGACGGCCATCAAATCTTCCTCGAGCCTGAGGGTCTGGACGACACGACGATTTACCCGAACGGGATTTCGACCTCGCTTCCCGAGGACGTGCAGGCCGCGCTGGTCGCTTCGATTCCCGGTCTCGAGCGAGCGCGCATAACACGGCCCGGCTACGCGATCGAATACGATCACGTCGATCCGCGCGAGCTCACACCTTCGCTCGAGACCAAGCGCCTGGCCGGTCTGTTTCTCGCCGGCCAGATCAACGGCACGACCGGCTATGAGGAGGCCGCCGCGCAGGGGCTGGTCGCTGGGCTCAATGCGGCTGCGCGGGCCGGCGGCGGCTCGCCGATCATATTCGACCGCGCCGAGGGCTATCTCGGCGTGATGATCGACGACCTGGTTACCCGCGGGGTCACCGAGCCCTATCGAATGTTCACGTCGCGCGCCGAGTACCGGCTGACTCTGCGCGCCGACAATGCGGACCAGCGGCTGACCGACAAGGGCATAGCGCTCGGCTGCGTCGGTGCGGAGCGCACGCAGGCACACCGGACCAAAATGGCGATGCTCGAAGCGGCGCGGGCCATGGCGCGGGCGCTCAGCCTGACGCCGAGCGAGGCGGACCGGCACGGTCTCGCGCTCCGCAAGGACGGCCAGCGTCGCTCGGCATTCGATCTGTTGTCGTATCCCGATATCGGGATCGCCGACCTGGCGCGTATCTGGCCGCGCTTCGACGAGCTCGACCGCCACATTGCCGAGCAGGTCGAGACCGACGCCAAATACGAGGTCTATCTCAGCCGCCAGGCTGCCGATGTGGAATCGTATCGCCGCGACGAGAGCCTCGTGCTGCCGGACGACATCGATTACGCCACGTTGCCGGGACTATCGAACGAGGCGCGGCATCGGCTGCAGACGCACCGGCCGCGCACCATAGGGCAGGCGGGTCGCATCGATGGCATCACGCCTGCGGCGCTGACACTGCTCGTCGCCCACCTGCGCCGCGGCAAGACCCGCCGCCCGGTGCGCGGGACCGCATGACACCGCCCGGCGGGCGCAACCAGGAAGGCGTTCGACCCGCCGTTTCGCGCGCGGCTGCAATCAGCCCTGCCGACTTGGCGAAGGACCGTGAGCGCGCGCTCGCGCTGACACCTGTTTCACGTGAAACAGCCGAGCGGTTGGATCGCTTCGTAGCCCTGCTGTTGGAGCGCCAGCGACAGATCAATCTGATTGCACCCTCGACCGAGCCGGTGTTGTGGACCCGTCACATCGCCGATTCGCTGCAGCTGCTTGAGCTCGCGCCTGAGGCCCGCGTCTGGGCGGACTTCGGGGCGGGTGCTGGGTTCCCGGGCCTGGTCATCGCGTGCGCCTTGGCAGAGGCGCCCGGCGCCCGAGTCCATCTCGTTGAAAGCAGCACAAAGAAAGCGGCGTTGCTCCGCGAGGCGATCGCCGCCACCGGCGCGCCGGCTATGGTCCATGCCGCCCGCGTCGGCGATTTCGTCAAAGCTGCGCCACCGGGGATACAGGCCGTGACGGCGCGCGCCTTTGCGCCGCTTGCCGAACTGTGCACCGCTGCCTATCCGTTGTTGATAACGGGCGCCGTGGGCGTGTTTCCCAAGGGGCAAGCTGTTGAGGCCGAATTGACCGAAGCCGCTAAATGTTGGAAAATTCAGGCGACTTTGGCGGAGAGTCGAACCGATCCGCGGGCCCGGATCGTCGTGGTGCGCGGTCTCAAGCCAGTGGCCGCCGCACCACGACACGCTAAGATCGAGCGGCGCTAAACGGCAAAGGTGGGGTCGCCGTGGTCAACGAATTATCGAGTGCAGATCAACCGCCTGCGGGCGATCTTGCGACGACCGGGCCGGCTCCCGGCGTCGCACCGGGACGGCCGCCGCGTGTCCTCGCCGTCGCCAACCAAAAAGGCGGCGTCGGCAAAACCACGACCGCGATCAATCTCGGCACCGCACTGGCGGCGATTGGCGAGCAGGTTTTGATCATCGACCTCGACCCGCAAGGCAATGCCTCGACGGGTCTTGGTATCGACCGCCGCAGCCGGCGTTACTCGACATACGATATTCTGATCGGGGAGGCGGGCCTGCGCGATGCGGTGGTGGAAACCGCGGTGCCGCGCCTTCGGCTCGTTCCATCGACAATGGATCTGTCCGGCCTGGAGCTCGAGATCGGCCAGGCCCGCGATCGCGCCTTTCGGCTGCGCAACGCGCTGGCGCCGCTCAATACGCCGGCACCGCAAGCGGTGAGTTTCAGCTACGTGCTGGTGGATTGTCCGCCGTCACTCAATTTGTTGACGGTGAACGCCATGGCGGCGGCGCACGCGATCCTGGTGCCGCTGCAGTGCGAGTTCTTCGCGCTCGAAGGCCTGTCGCAATTGCTCAAGACCGTCGATCAGGTGCGCGAGCAGCTCAATCCCGGCCTCACCATTCACGGCATCGTCCTGACCATGTACGACGCGCGCAACAATCTGTCCGGACAGGTCGTCGCCGACGTGCGCGAGTTCATGGGATCCAAAGTTTACGACACCATCATTCCGCGCAATGTGCGCGTTTCGGAAGCGCCGTCCTACGGCAAGCCGGTGCTGGTCTACGATCTCAAATGCAGCGGCAGTGAAGCTTATCTGCGGCTCGCCGCTGAGATCATTCAGCGCGAGCAGGAACTGTGTGCCGGCTGACGGGAGTGCGTGCGTGAGCGAAGGAGCAGGGGACTCGGCGATGGCGGAGGCAACGCGATCGCGGCTGGGGCGCGGGCTTGCGGCGCTGATCGGCGACGTCGGCGGCGAAAGCCCGGCCGACCGGCCGCGCGGCCAACGCAAGGTGCCGATCGCATCGCTGCGGCCGAATGCGCGCAACCCGCGGCGCATGTTTTCAGATACCGAGCTTGAGGAGCTTGCCGCCTCGCTGCGCGAACGCGGCATCATTCAGCCGATCGTCGCGCGCGCGGTACGCGGCGAGGCCGATGCGTTCGAGATCATCGCCGGCGAGCGCCGCTGGCGCGCGGCGCAGCGCGCCGGCTTGCACGAGGTGCCGGTCGTTGTCATCGAGGCAACCGACGGCGAGGCGCTGCAGCTCGCCATCGTCGAGAACGTGCAGCGCACCGATCTTAATCCGCTCGAAGAGGCGGAAGGCTATCGCGCGCTGATCCGCGATTTCAGCCACAGCCAGGACGACATCGCCCGCATGGTCGGCAAAAGCCGCAGCCACGTCGCCAATACGCTGCGGCTGCAGACGCTACCGGGTCCGGTCAAGGAGCATATCCATGCCGGCCGGCTCTCCGCCGGCCACGCGCGCGCGTTGATCGGCCATCACGATGCGGAGCGATTGGCGGAGGAGATCGTCGCCCGCGGTCTCAACGTGCGTCAGGTCGAAGAGATCGCGCGCGAGACCGGAGCAAAAAGCGGCAACCAGAAAGACGGCAAGGCGCCTTCGCGTGCCGCGAAGAACGCCAACACGCTGGCGCTGGAAAAGCGCTTG
>JASHXZ010000091.1 GCA_030043285.1 Xanthobacteraceae bacterium
GCAGCCATTTCCGCGGAAGTATCGCTCGGCAAGGCGCGTACCTCGGCGATGACCAAGCGGCCGAGCAAGTTTTTCGAGGACCGCGTCAAGGAGCGACCGGCGTTCGTCAGTTTCCCGGCCGGCCTGTTGATCCAGGGCGCGGTGCCGCTCATCCACCAGAACGAATGCGTCGGCGCCATCGGCGTCTCCGGCGTGCAGTCGCACGAGGACGAGCAGGTGGCCCAAGCCGGCGCCGCGGCGCTGGGGTAAGCTCCCTTATGTCCCCTCCCCCGACCATCGACGTTCTTTCTGGACTCTGGCGCAGCGCCGCTCTCGACGCGCCCGCGCTGCGCGACATCGAATTGAGCGGCAGCGAACCGGTGCTGCCGTCCTCGTTCGCTGTCGGCACCGCGGCGCAAGCCACGATCGGTGCGGCGGCGTTGGCGGCCGCCGAGCTGTGGCGGTTACGCGGCGGGCGACGGCAGCGCGTTGCCGTCGACATGCGAGCGGCGGCAATCGAATTCCGCAGCGAACGCTATCTGCGCGTCGACGGCAAAGTGCCGGATGAGTATCACGACGGCATCGCCGGCCTTTACCGCTGCGGCGACGGCCGCTGGGTGCGGCTGCACACCAACCTGCCGCATCATTGTAGCGGCCTGCTCGAACTGCTCGGCTGCGCCCACGATCGCGCCGCTGTGGCTCACACGCTCGAAAGCTGGCGCGCCGAGGATTTGGAAGATTCCGCCGCGGCGGCTGGCCTCGTCGTCACCGCCTGCCGCTCGTTCGCCGAATGGGACGCGCATCCGCAAGGCCGCGCGCTGGCGCAATTGCCGGCGTTTTCCATCGAGCGCATCGGCGACGCGCCGGCCGAGCCGTTGCCGGCCGCGGCGCGCCCCTTATCCGGCATCAAGGTGCTCGACCTCACCCGCATTATCGCCGGGCCGGTGTGCGGCCGCACCTTGGCGGCGCACGGCGCCGACGTGCTCCTTGTCACCGCGCAGCATTTGCCGGGAATGCTGCCGCTCATCATCGACAGCGGCCGCGGCAAGTTATCGACGTCGCTCGATTTGCGGCAGGTCGCCAGCCGCGAAACGCTCGCCGCGCTGGCGCGCCAAGCCGATGTTTTCGTCCAAGGCTATCGACCCGGCGCCATCGCCGCCTTCGGCTTCGGCCCGCAGGACTTGGCGAAACTGCGGCCCGGCATCGTCTACGTATCGCTGTGCGCCTACGGTCATGAAGGTCCATGGGCCAAGCGTCGCGGTTTCGACTCGCTCGTGCAGACCGCGAGCGGGTTTAATGACGCCGAAGCCGAAGCATTCGGCGAGAAGGAGCCGCGTGCGTTGCCGGCGCAAGTGCTCGATCATGCCACCGGTTATCTGCTCGCCTTCGGAGCAATGGCAGCGCTTGCCCGCCGCGCCGAACAGGGCGGCTCGTGGCACGTGCGCTGTTCGCTGGCGCAGACCGGCACTTGGCTGCGCGGGCTCGGCCGCTTCGACGGCGTCAAATGCCCCGACCCGCGCTCGGCCGACATGCGCGATCTGTTGGAAGAAACGCCGTCCGGCTTCGGCACGCTCACCGCCGTGCGCCACGCGGCGACGTTGTCGGAAACGCCGCCGCACTGGGCCCGGCCGGCCGTGCCGCTCGGCACGCACCCGCCCGCCTGGCCGGCGTAGCGCGTCTCTACTCCGCCGGCACGCCCGCCAAAGCTTCGCCCGATGCCGCCGGACGCTTGATGTCGAGCCAGAACGTCGAGATCGCAGAGACCAGCGCCATGCCGGCGAGCAGATAGAGCCCGCTCGCGAAGCTGCCGGTCATCGTCTTGACCCAGCCGACCGCCGTCGGACCAAAGAAGCCGCCGAGATTGCCGATCGAGTTGATCCAGGCGATGCCGGACGCTGCCGCGGTGCCGGTCAGGATCATCGAGGGGAACGTCCAGAACGGGCCCTTGCTGCCGTACAGGCCGATGGTGGCGATCGACATGCCGACCACGGCCCACACCGTGCCGATGGTCTTGCCGGCGATGACGAGGCCGATCGCGGCCACCACGCAGGCCCAGAACAGATTCCAGCGCCGCTCGCCCATGCGGTCGGAAATCCAGCCCCAAACGAGCATGCTGATCGCGCCGCAGATGTAGGGGATCATCGTCACCCAGCCGACCTGCATGTTGGTAAAGCCGAGTTGCTTGACCATTTGCGGCAGGAACAACAGCAGACCGAGGCTCGCGGTCACGATGCCGAAATAGTTCAACGTGAGGATCAACACTTTCGGGTGCCAGAACGATTGCCACAGGCCGACCTTGCGCGACGCCTCGATCATCTGACGCTCTTCCTCGAGCGTGGTAATGAGCCAAGTGCGCTCCCGGTCGCCGAGCCAGTGCGCCTGCGCCGGCCGATCGGTGACGAAAAACACAAAGACGATGCCGACCAGCACCGTCGGCACCGCTTCGGCGACGAACATCCACTTCCATCCGGCGAGGCCACCGAGGCCGTTGAGCCCGAGCAGCGCCGTCGACAGCGGCGCACCGGCCGCGACCGCAAGCGGCAGCGCCACCGTAAAACCGGCGAAGATGCGCCCGCGGTGCTCATCCGGGAACCAATAGGTGAAGAACAGGATCATGCCGGGAAACAGCCCGGCTTCAGCGAGCCCGAGCAGAAAGCGCAAGGTCAGGAAGCTCCACGGTCCAACCGCGAACGCGGTAGCGCCCGACAGAATCCCCCAGCTGATCATGATGCGCGCAATCCACAGCCGCGCGCCGACCTTTTCCAGAATGATGTTGCTCGGCACCTCGAACAGAAAATAGCCCCAGAAGAAGGCGCCGGCCGCCATGCCGTAGGTCGCGGCATCGAGGCCCAATTCCTTGTTCATGGTGAGCGCCGCGAAGCCGACATTGATGCGATCGAGGTAGCACAGGAAATAAGTCAGGATCGCCAGCGGCAACAGCCGCCAATAAATCTTGCGCATCGTCGCTTGGTCGACCGAGCCCGCCATCGTCGCCTCCCCGATGTTTTACGGCCGTTTATTGCTTATCAGCATACGCCCGTCATGGACGGAAGCAACCAACTTAGTCGTTTGGCCTCAATGCGTACAAACCGATTGCGGCAGCTCTTGTTGTTCACCTCATCCTGAGGTGCGCGCCGAAGGCGCGCCTCGAAGGATGCA
>JASHXZ010000086.1 GCA_030043285.1 Xanthobacteraceae bacterium
ATTTGGAGAATCTCCGCGACTTGTGCCCCGATATTCAGCTCAGCAGCTTCTGTTATCCATTCGGCTGCGTATCGCTGCCGCGCAAGATTCAGTTACAGAATCGCTTCGACACCTGCCGCAGCATTTTTGAAGGCGTCAACAGCGGCGTTATCGACCTTGCTTTGCTCAGAGTCATCGAACTTTACGATCGCACCTTGACCAGCGACAAGCTTAATCATGTCTTGCGTAGGGCTCGCCAAACAACCGGCTGGATCATCTTCTACGCTCACGACGTCTCAGAGCGACCTACACACATGGGCTGTTCGCCGGGATTGCTACGCACAGCCATAGAGGAGATAAGAAAGAAAGACATACGATGCTGCACAGTAGCCGAATCGCTTCCGCTCATCGGCCATTTACCGAGAACGCCGGCGGCAGCCACCAAAGCAAATGAAGGATCGCTCGCGTTACGGTGATAGCACGCAACTCACGCGGCGTGCATTCAATGGCGCCGTCCTATCGCTGTTGGGCAGCCGGCAGGTCATTGCGAAGCCTGTACTAAATCGGACAGACACGATTTTCGCGCGCGGTATCAACCTGCCCAGCGCCGCTTTTAATGACGAGCGTATCCCCGGGCGCTATGGACAAGACTACATCTATCCATCAGCGAAGGACTTGGATTATTACGCGCGAAAAGGTTTCGCAGTATTACGCTTACCCTACCTGTGGGAGCGCCTCCAGCATTCGCTGTTCGATCGCCTCGATATTGCCGAGCTTAGCCACATCAAACAAGTTATCGCTGCCGCCCGCGCCCTCAAGATGCGGGTCATTCTCTCCCCGCATAATTTTGGCCGCTATCACATAAACGGCAAGCCGACACTAATCGGAACCGAAGGTGTGTCGGTCAGCTCCTTCGCCGACTTCTCCTACAAGGTCGCAGCCGCATTCGCCGGCGATGACGCGATCTACGGACTGAGCTTGATGAACGAACCCCACGATTCGCAGGGCATGTGGAAACAGACCGCCCAGGCTGGCCTGGACGCCATTCGCCGGGCCGATGCGGATCGCTTGGTGCTCGCCCCCGGCGATCACTGGAGTTCTGCCTATTCGTGGCATCAATACAACGAAGACTTTCTACTTCATGACCCCTCGTCCCGAGTCGCATACGAGGCGCATCAATATTTCGACGCCGATCGCACTGGCACTTATAAGCTCGGTTATTCCGCCGGTGGTGCGGTACGGGACAGAGGCGTCGAATGGGTAAGCCCCTTTGTCGAATGGTTGAAACGGCGTCGGCAAATGGGAATTATCACCGAATTCGGCGTGCCTAATTCCGACCCGCGGTGGGACGTGATACTGCAGCATTTGCTTGTATATCTGGCACAGAAGAAAATTCCCTGGACCTACTGGGCAGGAGGTCCGTGGTTGGCCAATTACCGGCTGTCGGTAGAACCGAAGAATGGGGTTGATGTGAGCACCATGGCAGTATTGAGCAAAGACTATGGAATGCTGCGCAAAGCATAGGTCGAGCAGTTGTAGTCGCCGCTGGGGGCCCACAAGGCCTACTCGTTCGGATCAGCTCGTGCGCAGATAGATTGACGATGGGAAATGCCCGGTCGCAGCGGATGCACAGAGGCCGTCGTCAGCTGGTTGGGGGGTGTATTCAGGAAAGACGCAGCTCAGCACCGTTGGTGCGTCATAATGAAGGAGGCTGAGACAAAGTCGGACACTCAGCCGGCTGTTATTTACGAGAAGGCCCAGCAGCAAAGCAGTCTCAGACCACTGGAACAAATTTGTCACCTGCAACAGATCACGCTGATAGAGATAGGGAAAATAAATATCGTGAATATGCACTATCACGCCGGGCCGCAAGCGGGGGATGACCTCCAAATATAGGTAGATCACCTCGCCACCAGGTTTGACGACGTGTGTTGTGTCAATAAAGAGCAGGTCGCCTGCCTGAAGCTCGCGAAAAAAATTCGGATCAACAGCTTGTACCGGCTGTTCAATAACGTCGACGCCCTTGCCTGGCAACGTACGCAGAAATTTGCTGGGGTTAGGCTCAATGCATGTCAGCCGACCAAGGTGCCCTTCGCTTTCATTGCGCGCGAGTGCGCGAAGAGTGCAGTAGGTTGAAACCCCGGATCCCACCTCGCAGACCCTTCGTGGCTTGAGGGCCCGAAGCACCCCGTGTAGACATTGCGCCTCGATGTAGCCGAATCCTGGGCCGAAGCCCTTGGCCGTCCCTTCCTTGTAGGCGGCGTTGCCGCGGTATTCCGGTTCGTAGGGCTTTATCGTTCGGAGCAGCTCGTCGGCCTGCGCGGCAACATCCATATCTACGCCAACCATCGCCGAACGGTGCGCCCACATTTTTCGGAGCCTGTGCAATTCATGAACGTCGGCCACTGAAGTATAGTAATGGTTTGGCAGAACTACCACGCCGGCGCGAAGCGCCGCACGGTGAAACACACCTATGGGGTATTTCGCTAGAGCCTTGAATCGCACAGCCATCGAGAAGCTCGTCGTGAGCGATCGTGAGGTACTTTCTCGCTTCGACGATACTACGCCCGTGCACGCCACGATGCCTTGCATAAGTATAGCTGCTCACCCGAACGGCTAATGATCTTTGGAGGTATACATACCGGACAACCGCCCGCTGGAGGCACAAATCAACGCGGCTCGCCGGTTGTGCATTCGCCGACACCTCACGAAATGAGCCGGCGCGTCCCATAGGCCGGAGCAGCAACAGGTCCACGATAGCCCGCGCTCTGTTGGACTCCGTGCCAGCTCGTGCCCGCCGTCGCCGTCCTGTCAGATCTCCGGTTCAAGGTCCCGTAAAGAAACCACAGGAGCGCCGCAGTCTTAATTGTGAATGCCGACGCGGCGATGGTGAGAATCAGTATGTAATATAATGCAACGACAGTTTTGAATCGCCACGCAGTTCGGTCCAAAACCGGAGAATAGATGAATAACGCCCATAAAGCGGCGGAGCCGATGATACCTATCTCCACAAGCACATAGGTGTATGCTGAATCATTGACGGGATCGGACGCAAAACTTGCTCCGGTGCTGATGTCGCTTGCTCCCAAGCCAAACACTTGCGACGCGTAAATTTTGGAAAGGATCTGGCCCGCATATAGAAATCGTCCGACCATGTCGTTGTCAAATAACTGCGAGCCCGCTGCGCTCGCATAAGCCACCAGCGCAATCATCGCTGCAAATGGCCCGATGAATAGCAGCGTTCGCGGTATAAATCGGCTGAGCGGATAAATCACTGCGACAAAAGCGCAAAAATACAACCCGAATCGCGCGTCGGCCAACACCACTATCATTACCACAGCGGTGGTTTTCAACGTAAAAGACCACAGCCGTTTCGGCCGCAGAAAAATCCAGGCAAAAACGATCCCGGCGAAGTTCCCGACGGAGGGAGCCTCCAGAAATATCCCTGAAACGCGATGGTCTCCAAGGATTGGCAACAGCGTTCGATTTTGGAAGCGCGCGCTATTGAAAAAGCC
>JASHXZ010000458.1 GCA_030043285.1 Xanthobacteraceae bacterium
ACCGACGGCGAATTCCGCCGCTCCTGGTGGCACTTCGATTTCTTCCGCGGCCTTGATGGCGTGACGTTTTACACGACCGATCACGGCATTCAATTTCGTGGCGTCCAGACCAAAGCGGAAGCCATCAAGGTCACCGCAAAGCTCGGCTTCTCCGGCCATCCGATGCTGGAGCATTTCAAATTCCTGAAGAGCCACGCCCGCGTCACGCCGAAGATGACGATTCCGGCGCCGAGCACGTTTCATTTCCGCCAGGGCCGCGCCGCGATCAGCAAGGATGTGTACCCGACGCTCGATCCGTTCTTCGACGATCTCGCCGCCGCTTACCGCGCCGCGATCCGCGCGTTCTACGATGCCGGCTGCCGCTACCTGCAGCTTGACGATACGGCCTGGGCGATGGTGTGCGACCCCAACGAACGCGCGCAATCGAAGGGGCGCGGCGACGATCCCAATGCGCTGCCGAAGCGCTACGCCGCTCTCACCAACGCGGCGCTTGCGCAAAAACCCGCCGACATGACCATCACCATGCACTCGTGCCGCGGCAATTTCCGCTCGACCTTCATCGCGTCGGGCGGCTACGAATTCGTCGCCGAGCACTTGCTCGGCAATACCGGGTTCGACGGCTATTTTCTCGAATACGATAGCGAGCGCGCCGGCGGCTTCGAGCCGCTGCGGTTTTTTCCGAAGGGCAATAAGCAGCTCGTACTCGGCGTCGTCACCACCAAATCCGGCAAGCTCGAAAGCAAGGACGCCGTCAAGCGCCGCATCGACGAAGCGACCAAGTACGTAGCGCTCGACCAGCTCTGCCTGTCGCCGCAATGCGGCTTCGCCTCGACCGAGGAGGGCAACGTTTTGGCCGAGGACGAGCAATGGGCCAAGCTGCGGATGATCGTAGAGCTCGCCGACGAGGTTTGGGGGTGAGCAAGAACAAGACGTGTCAGCGTCCGCGAAAGCGGACGATCCAGTAATCACGAGAGTACTGGATGCCCGCCTTCACGGGCATGACAGCGAAAGGTGTGAACAGAACGATGCAGCGAACCAAACCCCCATTCCGCGCCGACCACGTCGGCAGCCTGCTACGCACCGCAGCGCTCAAAGCCGCACGGGACAGGCGCAAGAACGGCGAACTGAGCGAGCAGGCGCTCACCGAGATCGAGGATCGCGAAATCGCGGCGCTGATCCGCAAGCAGGAAGACGTCGGCCTGCGATCAATCACGGACGGCGAGTACCGCCGCATCTCCTGGAACTACGACTTTCTCGAACGGCTCGACAACGTCGAATCCTATGTGGGCGAGCGCAAGATAAAATTTGCCGCGACCGGTCCGCAGCCGCGGCCGATTCTGTTGCGCGTCGTCGGCAAGCTCGGCGGCTACAAGCCGCATCCGATGGTCGAGCATTTCAAGTTTCTCAAGGCGCACACGCGGCGCACGGCGAAGGTGACCATTCCATCGCCGTCGTCGCTGCATTTTCGCTATGGCCGCGACGCGGTGCCGGAATCCATTTATCCGTCGATGGACGAATTTTATAGCGACCTCGGCCAATCGTATCGCAAGGCGGTGCGCGCCTTTGCGGATGCCGGCTGCCGTTATCTGCAGCTCGACGAGGTGAACTTTGCGTATTTGTGCGACCCGGCGCTGCGCCAGGTGATCGCCGACCGCGGCGAAGATCCGGCGGCGCTGCCCGCGATCTATGCCGGCATGCTCAACGCCGCGATCTCCGACATTCCGCCCGACATGACCATCACCATGCATCTGTGCCGTGGCAATTTCCGCTCCAGCTTTGTTGCCAGCGGCGGCTACGAACCCGTCGCCGAAACGCTGTTCAACACCATCAACGTCCACGGCTATTTCATGGAATACGACACCGAGCGCGCCGGCGGCTTTGAGCCGCTGCGCTTCGTGCCGAAGAATAAAACTGTCGTGCTGGGCCTCGTCACCACGAAATCCGGCGCGCTGGAGGACAAAGACGGCATCAAGCGCCGCATCGAGCAGGCGCAAAAATTCATCGATCTCGATCAGCTCTGCCTGTCGCCGCAATGCGGTTTCGCCTCGACCGAGGAGGGCAATGCTCTCGCCGAGAACGAACAATGGTCCAAACTGCGCATGATCGTGGAGATCGCCGACGAGGTTTGGGGCCATTGAAGATTTACTTCGTCATTGCCGGGCTTGACCCGGCAATCCATGAAGCGGCGCCGCTGCATGGACCCGCGGGTCAAGCCCGCGGGTGACTGATAGAGAAGAGGACAAAGAAAGATGCAGCGAACCAAACCGCCGTTCCGCGCCGATCATGTCGGCAGCCTGTTGCGCCCTGCGGCGCTCAAGGCCGCGCGCGAGCGCCACGCCAAGGGCGAGATCGATGCGGCCGAGTTGAAGGCGGCAGAAGACCGCGCCATCGCCGAGGTCATTAAAAAGCAGGAGGAAGCCGGCCTGCAATCGATCACCGACGGCGAATTCCGTCGCTCCTGGTGGCATCTCGATTTTCTGTGGGGCCTCGACGGCGTCGAGCGCCATGTCATGGACAGCGGCATCGCCTTCGCGGCGGTCACGACGCGCAATGAAGGCGTGAAAGTCACCGGCAGGCTCGGCTTCTCGGGTCACCCGATGCTCGAGCACTTCAAGTTCGTCAAAGCGCACACCTCGCGCACGCCGAAAATGACCATCCCGGCGCCATCGGCGATCTATGGGCGGCCGATCGGCACGCCCATCGATCGCAAGATTTATCCGACGCTCGACAAGTTTTTCGCCGATCTCGGCCAGGTTTACAAAAAGGCGGTGCGCGCCTTCGCAGATGCCGGGTGCCGCTATCTGCAGCTCGACGAGGTATTCATCGCCATGCTGTGCGACCCGAAATACCGCCAGCAGATGAAGGACCGCGGCGACGATCCGGATGCGCTCGGCCCGCTGTACGGCGAGCTGATCAACATCGCCATCTCCGACATTCCGCCGGACATGACCGTCACCATGCATCTGTGCCGCGGCAACTACAAATCCACTTTCATGGGGACCGGCGGCTACGAAGCCGAGCAGGAGGTGTTGTTCGACAGGATCAAGGTGAACGGCTACTTCATGGAATACGACACCGAGCGCGCCGGCGGTTTCGAGCCGCTGCGGCGGCTGCCGAAGGGCCGCCTCGCGGTGCTCGGCCTGGTGACGACCAAAACCGGCACCCTGGAAGGAAAAGACGCCATCAAGCGGCGCATCGAGGAAGCGGCCAAATTCGCCGACCTCGATCAGCTCTGCCTGTCGCCGCAATGCGGTTTCGCCTCGACCGAGGAAGGCAATGTCCTGGCCGAGGACCAGCAATGGGCCAAGCTGCGCATGATCGGCGAGGTGGCGCGCGAAGTCTGGGGCTAAAGATCGTCATTGCCGGGCTTGACCCGGCAATCCATTGTGCTGCGCCGCTGCATGGACCCGAGGGTCAACGGGGTCCCCGCCGCGCAAGCGCGGCGGGGTGCCCGTCCCGCGGGTGACGAACGGGGAGAGCGTACACAAAATGCCGAACATCGTTTCCGGGAAAGTCGCCATCGTCACCGGGGCCGGGCGCGGCATCGGCCGCGGCATCGCGTTGCTGCTGGCGCAGGAGGGCGCGCGC
>JASHXZ010000459.1 GCA_030043285.1 Xanthobacteraceae bacterium
CGCAACGCTCGCCCGTACGCCGAGCACTTGTTGGTCGAAGGCCACGGTCTCCGCCTTGTGGCCGCGGGCATAGGCGACGGTCTCGAACCAGCCCGTTACGAAGGCGCGCACCGCGTCCGGTTTTGCGGCGATCGCCTGCTCGGTCGCGTAGATGATCTGGTTCTGGAAATTGTTGGTCACCGTGCCGAAATTGAGCAGCACCTTGACCTGGCCGCGCTCCTGGAGATCGAACGCCGCGGCAATGTCGATCACCGCGGCGTCGACATTGCCGGCGCGCAGCGCCGCGATCCGCGCCGGTGTGTCGCCGACGGCGACCCGCTTGAGGTCGCCGGGGCTCCAGCCCTTGCGCAGCGCCAGCTGAGAGACGACCCAATCGGTGAGCGAGCCGAGATTGGAGACCGCGGCGCTGCGGCCGCGCAACGTATCGACGCTGGGCACCGAATTGTCCGGCCGCACGACGAGCGCGAGAATGGAAACGGGCCCCGACAATCCGGCAATCGCCTTGAGCGGCGCGCCCTTGGCGGCGAACGCCAAGGTGGCGCCGGAGGCGAGTGCGATGTCGACGCTGCCGGCGATGCTGGCCTGCACCATCTTGGCCTGGGTGATGAGCGAAATCTCAGGGGCCACGCCATTGCGCTGGAAAATCCCGAGCTTGTTGCCGTAATCGCCCATCACCAGCGCGAAATCGTTGGCCACCTTGGCCACGTTCAATTGCGTCTGGCTGTGAGCGGAACTTGGCAGCACTGACAATACGAGGACCGCTGCGAAGAGCCCGGCAGCCACGCGCAGCGTGCGCGCGGACGTTGTCGACAACATTGGCAGCACGCGCAAGGTCCTCCCGTAAATCCGCGTTCGCACCGCGGAGCATATCGGTATTATAAGCGGCTCTGCCGCCGCAGCCCGTTCGTTCGCAGCGGCATTTCGCCCAGGAGGACGTCCATGCCGCAAGTCATCGTCTGCGATACCAACCAGATGCCCTTCGAGGAGGTGCGTCGCGGACGCGTGCATATGATCCGCCGTAAGCGGCTGCCGCTCGACACCGGGCTTCCCGGCGTGACCATGGAATACTCGCTCTCCATCGTGCCGGACGGCTATTTCACGCCGCGACATCGGCATAATTTCGATCAGATCCGCTACACCCTTTCGGGGCTGCAGAGTACGGGCCATGGCGATCTCGCGGCCGGCGAGGTCGGCTATTTCCCCGAAGGCTCCTATTACGGGCCGCAGAAGCAGCAGGGCGAATGCGCGTGCCTGGTTCTGCAGTTCCAGGGTGCGAGCGGCGAGCGGCTTTTGAGCAACGAAGAGATGAACGCCACATACGACAAGCTCAGCAAGGCCGGCGGTAAGTTCGAGAACGGCGTCTACAAGGGTTTTGGGCCGGACGGCGCGCCGAAGAACCGCGATTCCTACGAGGCGATCTGGGAGGAACACGAGGGCCATGAGCTTGTCTTTCCGCCGTCGCGCTACCGCGATCCGGTGATGATGCTCGCCGCCAACGCGCGCTATTGGCCGGACCGCAAGCGTCCGGGCGTCGAAATCAAGCATTTGGGCACGTTCAGCGAGGCGCGCACCGGGATCGGCTTTATGCGGCTTACGCCCGGTGCGGTGCTGCCGGCCGGCAACCAGGAAGACGCCGAGCTGCGCTTCTGCATCGGTGGTTCGTTCGAGTATGACGGAAGACCCTGCGGGCAAGGCACCTACATGTATGTGCCCAACGGCGCCGAGGTGAAAGCCTTGCGCTCGGCGGAAGGCGCCGAGTTTTTCGTCATCACGCTGCCGCAGCTTGCCGACCTGGCGGCGTTACTCACGCCGGCTCCGCCGCCGCGCGCAACGGCGCACGGTTGAGTTGGACGGCTTGATTCATTCGTGGCCGAAGACGCGGCGGAAAATCGCGTCGACGTGGGCGAAGTGGAAGTCGAGGTCGAAATTGGCCTTCAGCTCCGCTTCGCTCAAGTGCTTGCGCACGTCCTTGTCGGCCTGGAGCAGGGTCAACAGATCGCCGTCGCCAGCCCAGGCTTTCATGGCGTTGCGCTGCACCAGCCGGTAGGCGTCCTCGCGCGCTACGTTTTTCTGCGTGAGCGCCAGAAGCACGCGCTGCGAGTGGACGAGGCCGCCAAGGCGCTCCAGATTCTTGCGCATGTTCTCCGGGTAAACGATGAGCTTGTCGATCACGCCGGCGAGCCGCGCGAGCGCGAAATCGAGCGTCACCGTAGCGTCGGGGCCGATCATGCGCTCGACGGACGAATGTGAGATGTCGCGCTCGTGCCAGAGCACGACGTCTTCCAGCGCCGGGACCACATAGGCCCGCACCATGCGCGACAGGCCGACCAGATTTTCCGATAGCACCGGGTTGCGCTTGTGCGGCATGGACGAGGAGCCTTTTTGGCCCGGCGAAAAAAACTCCTCGGCTTCGAGAATTTCAGTGCGCTGCAGGTTGCGGATTTCGGTGGCCAAGCGCTCGACCGAGGCGGCAACGACGCCGAGCGTGGCGAAATACATGGCGTGGCGGTCGCGCGGGATGATTTGGGTCGAGATGGTTTCGACGGTGAGCCCCATTTTCTTCGCCACATAGGCTTCAACCCGCAGATCGACCTGGGCGAACGTGCCCACCGAGCCGGAGATCGCGCAGGTCGCGACCTCGCGGCGCGCGGCGAGAAGGCGCTCCTTCGCCCGGGCGAATTCCGCATAGGCGACCGCGAGCTTCAGCCCGAACGTGGTCGGCTCGGCGTGGATGCCGTGGGAGCGGCCGATGGTCGGGGTGTATTTGTGCTCGAACGCGCGGCGCTCGAGCGCGGCATTGAGCTTGTCCACGTCGGCGATCAAGAGATCGACCGCGCGCACCAATTGGACATTGAAGCAGGTGTCGAGCACGTCCGAGGACGTCATGCCCTGATGGACGAAGCGCGCCGCCGGCCCGACGATTTCCGCGAGGTGGGTAAGAAAGGCGATGACGTCGTGCTTGACCTCGCGCTCGATCTCCTCGATCCGCGCCACGTCGAATTGGGCATTCTTGCCCTTGGCCCAGATCGTCTTCGCCGCATCCTTCGGGATGATGCCGAGCTCGGCCATGGCGTCGGCGGCATGCGCCTCGATCTCGAACCAGATGCGAAAGCGTGTCTCCGGCGACCAGATCGCCGCCATTTCGGGCCGTGTGTAACGCGGAATCATCGCCACCTCGTGGGGCTCATGCCTCGCCGTCATTGCGAGGAGCCCCGAAAGGGGCGACGAAGCAATCCAGAATCGGTGCGGCGGCCCTGGATTGCTTCGCTTTGCTCGCAATGACGAGTCGATGTGGGTCGTAGCAGATCGCCCAAAGCTCAACAATTGCGGACCGTTGACGGAGCCTTACGCCGCGAGACGCGCGCGATCGTGCGGCTGGCCGAGATCGATCGGCGTGCCTTTCGGGACGATGCCGTTCGGATTGACCCGCGCGATCGAATAATAATTGATCACGTAATAGCGCGGCTTCACCGTCTCGGCGACGCCCGGCACCTGATAAAGCTCGCGCATGTAGTTTGCGAGATTGGGAAAGTCGGCGATGCGGTTGCGGTTGCATTTGAACAGCGAAAAATAGGCGACGTCGAAGCGCACCAGGGTCGGAAACAGCCGCCAGTCGGCTTCGGTGATCTGCCGGCCGACCAGATAGCGCTGCGCGCCGAGCCGCGCTTCCAGCTCGTCGAGCGTGGCAAACAGCCCATCGTAGGCCGTCTCGTAAGCGTCCTGCGAGAGGGCGAAGCCGGCGCGATAGACGCCGTTGTTGACGTTGCGGTAGATGATCTCGTTCAGATGATCGATCTCGCCGCGCAGCGGCTGCGGATAATAATCGGTCCGCGTGGCGCCGACGCCGTCGAAGGCGCTGTTGAGCATGCGGATGATTTCGGACGATTCGTTGTTGACGATGCGGCCGGTCTTCTTGTCCCATAGCGTCGGCACCGTGACCTTGCCGGTGTAGTGCGGGTCGCTTGCCGTATAGGCCTCGTGCAGATAGCGAAAGCCATTGACCTTGTCCGGCGTGCAGTCCGGGAAGGCAGGATTGTCCTCGTAGGCCCAGCCCTGCTCGCGCATGCCCGGAATGGCGTAGGCGACCGAAATCGCGCCCGACAGGTTTTTGATCGCGCGATAGATCAGTGTGCGGTGCGCCCACGGGCAGGCGTGCGCGACATAGAGATGGTACCGCCCGGGCTCGGCCTTGAAGCCGGACGAGCCGTCGGCGGTGATGAAACCGCGAAAGCGGCTGTCGACGCGGCGGAAGTCGCCGGCTTTGCCGGTCTCTTCCGGCAGTTCTTCATCGGTCCATTTGCCGTCGATCAAAACGCCCATCAAGCGGCCTCCCCACGCGCCAGCGCTGCCGCGTTGCGGATCGCCGCGATATTGGCGCGATACGAATCAGGCGTGCGGTCCTTGAACACCGCGGAGCCGGCGACGAAAGCATTGGCGCCGGCGCGCGCCGCCTCCGGCGCGATTTGCGGCGTGATGCCGCCGTCGATCTCGATGTCGATTGGCCGGCCGCCCGCCATGGCGCGCAGGTTGCGCACCTTGTCGAGCGCGCCGGTGATGAATTTCTGGCCGCCGAAGCCGGGATTGACCGACATGACCAGGATCAGGTCGACGATATCGACGACATGCTCGATGGTGCTTTCGGGCGTGCCGGGATTAAGCGTGACGCCGGCCTTTTTGCCGAGCGCGCGGATCGCCTGCAGCGAGCGGTGGACGTGCGGGCCGGCCTCGACATGCACGGTGATGATGTCGGCGCCGGCTTTGGCGAAGGCATCGAGATACGGATCGCACGGCGCGATCATCAGGTGCACGTCGAGCGGCTTTGCCGTGTGCGGCCGGATCGCCTTGACCACGTCCGGGCCGATGGAAATGTTCGGCACGAAATGCCCGTCCATGACGTCGACGTGGATCCAATCGGCGCCGGCGGCGTCGACGGCGTGGACTTCCTCACCGAGCTTGGCGAAATCGGCGGACAGGATCGATGGCGCGATGATCAGGGGACGCGGCACGGCGCTCTCCGTAACTGCCGTTCGCCTAACATGGCGGCGGCAGGGCGGCAACGCGCCCCCGCGGGAGCGGCAATATTTGCCGGCGCGCCGCCAGCAGCGGCAAGTTTGGCGGCTTTTCCGGTCCGCAGCGTCGCCGAAATTCCCGTTATTCCGGAGGTTTAATGCGCGGCCCCGGTTTTGCATCGCCGGCTACGGCGGCATTCGGCGAGATCGCCTGCCGTTGCGAGGAGCGCATCATGTCCTGGTCTGTCAACGGGTCGAACACCAATAATCC
>JASHXZ010000460.1 GCA_030043285.1 Xanthobacteraceae bacterium
CAGCAGATCGACCGGCTGATCGTGGCGCCGCACTACCGCATGGTAGGCTCCGGCCTGTTTTGGCCGGACCTCGGCACGTCGCGCATCGTCTACATCACGCCGTCGTCAGGCGATCCGCCGGAGCGCCAGCAGAATCCGGGCGCCGATGTCTATCGCATCACGCTCGATCCCGGCACGGTCATCACCTTCGTCGCCGAGTTGCGCACCCGCAACCTGCCGCAGCTCTATTTGTGGGAACCCGACGCCTACAAGGACAAGGTCAATTCGCTGACGCTTTATCAGGGCATCGTCATTGGCATTGCCGGATTGTTGGCGCTGTTTCTGACCATCCTGTTCGTCGTCAAGGGCAGCGTGATGTTCCCGGCCGCGGCGGCCTTGAGCTGGGCCGTGCTGGTCTATATCGGCATCGACTTCGGTTTCTGGGGCAAGGTGTTCGAGGTATCCTCGGGCGCCGAACGCGTGTGGCGGGCGTCGGGCGAAGCGATACTCGCAGCAACGCTGCTGGTGTTTCTGTTCGCCTATCTCAACCTCAATCGCTGGCACGTGCGTTACGCGCACATCACCGCCGGCTGGCTCGCCTTCCTCGCCGCGCTCGTGGCAGTGGCGTTGTTTTCACCTGAAGTGGCTTCCGGCATCGCCCGCGTCTCTCTTTTCCTCATCGCCGTGTTCGGCCTTGCCCTCGTCGTCTACCTCTCGACCCACGGCTATGACCGCGCCGTGATGCTGATCCCGACCTGGCTGCTGCTGGTGGTCTGGGTGTTTGGGGCGGCACTCACAGTGCTCGGCTATCTCACCAACGATATCGTCGCACCGGCGCTGCTGGGCGGCCTCGTTCTTATCGTCATGCTGATCGGCTTCACGGTGATGCAGCATGCCTTCGCCGGCGGCATCGCCCACGGCATCGTTTCCGATGTCGAGCGCCGCGCGCTGGCTCTCACCGGCGCCGGCGACATGATCTGGGATTGGGACGTCGCGTCCGACCACGTCTTCACCAGCGCCGAGACCGAGGCCATGCTCGCGCTCAAGGGTGGCACGCTGCAGGGCGCGGCCGCCAAATGGCTAGAGGTGCTGCATCATCTCGACCGCGACCGCTTTCGCGCCACGCTCGATAGCGTGCTGGAGCAGCGCCGCGGCCGTGTCGCCCAGGATTTTCGGCTGCGCACTGCCGATGGGCATTATCTCTGGTACGCCTTGCGCGCCCGGCCGGTGGTCGGCTCCGATGGCGAGGTGGTGCGCGTCGTCGGCACGCTCAACGACGTAACGGCGTTCAAGACCGCCGAAGAGCGGCTCCTCCACGATGCCGTGCACGACAATCTCACCGGGCTGCCCAATCGCGAGTTGTTCCTCGACCGCCTGCAGGCCGTTTTGGGTTTCGCCAAGTCCGAACCGGCGAAACCGGAGGCGGCGCTGCGGCCGACCGTAATGGTGATCGATCTCGACCGCTTCAAGCAGGTCAACGATTCGATGGGCATGGCGGTCGGCGACTCGATTTTGTTGACGCTGGCGCGCCGGCTCGGCCGGCTGATCAAGCCACAGGATACGCTGGCGCGGCTCGCCGGCGACCAATTCGGGCTCGTGCTGCTCTCCGAACGCGACAGCGGCCGCATCACCACCTTCGCCGAAACCATACGCCGCACGCTGCGTGCACCGATCGCATTCAAGGACCGCGAGATTTTCCTCACGGCCTCGATCGGGCTTACGCTCGGCGATAACGAAGCGCAGCGCGCCGAAGAAATGCTCAAAGACGCAGAGCTCGCGATGTATCACGCCAAGCGCAACGGCGGCGACCGCATCGACGTGTTCAAGCCCACCATGCGTGCGCGGAAAACCGACCGGCTGTCGATCGAATCCAATCTGCGGCGGGCGCTGGAGCGCGACGAGATCACAATTCTGTATCAGCCGATCGTCCGTCTCGAGGACCGTGCCGTCGCCGGCTTCGAGGCGCTGGCGCGCTGGAACCACCCGAAGCTCGGCAGACTGTCGCCGTCGGAGTTCATCACCATCGCTGAGGAGACCGGACTCATTATCGAACTCGGTCTCTCGGTGCTGGAACGTGCCGCGCGCCAGCTCAGCTCATGGCAGCGCACGCTGCGTCATCGCGAGTCGCTGTTCTGCAGCGTCAATGTCTCGTCGCGGCAATTGCTGCGCCACGACCTGATCGCCGACCTGCGCACGGTCATGGCCCGCCTGCCGCTGACCCGCGGCACGCTGAAGCTCGAGCTCACCGAATCGGTGGTCATGGAAAACCCCGAACACGCCGCGCAGATGCTGCAGCGCATCCACGAACTGGGCGCCGGGCTCGCGCTCGACGATTTCGGCACCGGTTATTCGTCGCTCTCCTACCTGCAGCGCTTTCCGTTCGACACCATCAAGATCGACCAGTCTTTCGTGCGCACGACCGCGAAGGGCACGCGCCCGGTGATCCTGCGCTCGATCATCGCGCTGGCGCACGATCTCGGCATGGACGTGGTGGCCGAGGGCGCGGAAACCGATTCCGACGCGGTGGAGCTGTCGCAGCTCGGCTGCGAATACGCGCAAGGTTTTGCTTTCGGCGAACCGATGACGGCGGAGCGGGCGCGGGCTCTCCTGCAGCCGGAGCGCGGCGCACGCCCGCGCACCGATGCGCGCCAAGTATCGGATGTCGGCCAGCGCTGAGCGACGGGCTCGCGCGTTTTGATTGCAACAATCTTGCGTTGCCTAAGAAAAAACGTACAATCCGGCTCTTCGAATCGGGAGGGTCTGATGAAAGCTGCCATTGCCGCGCTGATCACCGTTGCCGTCTTGGCTGCCGGGACCAGTAGCGAAGCCGCGTCCAACAATGATATGACGAGACAGGCCGTGTTCTGCCAGGGCACCTACGCGCTCTGCATCCGCGCTTTATGTACTCCGGATCCATCGG
>JASHXZ010000092.1 GCA_030043285.1 Xanthobacteraceae bacterium
ATCGGCAAGCCGATCGCGCCGCAGACCGCCAGCGTCGGCGTCTCGACCTCGAAATTCGTGCGCAACGAAGGCGAGGTCATTCGTCACAACTTCGGCTGGACCTTGGTGCTGCTCGGCTACCTGGTGATTATCGGGGTCGCCTGCTACCTGTTCTTCCCCAACATTGCGGTGCTGGCGGCTGCAGCGCATTAGCCGCCGTCCATCGCAAACAAGCGTTCAGGGCCGCCATTGTGCGGCCCACTTTTTTGCGCCATTCGTCTTTCGCGTTTCGCTGACCGTGCCGCCCCGGTGCGGTCGCTTCGGCTGCTCGGCCGCTGCCGCCCTCTTTCATCCACTGGAGACGACGATGATCAGCTTGCGCCGCTGCGCCGCCAGTTTTCTCGCAGCTTTTGTGCTTGGCGGATCGACGCTGGCCGCAGCCGCGAGCGACACGGCGTTTCCGTTCGGCAGTGAACTCGTGCTCGATGCGCCGCCGCTGCCTGACACCAAGCGCATGCCGACCATCGAAATCGATGAAGACGGCGCCGCCGCCTTCAATCTGTGGTGCGCCCGCGTAAGCGGCTCGGCGAACGTCGCCAATGACGCCATCACCATCGTTCCGAGCAAGACGCTGTCGGCGCAATGCACGCCGGAGCGGCTCAAGGATGACGCCGCGTTGCTGGCGGCGCTGTCGCAGGTGACGAACTGGCGCCGCAACGGCGACGTCGTCGATTTCGTCGGCGTGACGCCGCTGCGTTTCCGGCTGATGACGAATTAATCGACGCGCCGGCAAATGCGAAAGCGCCGCTCGCCTGCGGCACGGATCGCTGCCTCGCGCCAGCGTCATTTCGATTGGGCGCCCCCTGCGCCGGCTTCGGCCGGCTCAGTCGAAATCGCCGACGTCGAGGAGACAGGTCGCGCCGTCCGCTGGACGTTCTCTGGCGCAGGCGGAGCTTTGCGCTCCTGGTCGATTTGGCTCGGCACGCTGAGATCGAGACTGGCGTAGGCGCCATAGTCAGGAATGATGGCTGCGCGCAGTTGCCGGAATGTATCGGCCCACTGGGCGATGCTGTCGTTGCGCCGGAACGCAACCGCGTTCAGGTTCCCCTCGCTGTCGCACTTCACGCCTTGGATGATGTCCGTGTGGAGTTGACGAAGTGCAAGCAGCGTCCGCGTGTTCTGTGTCAGCGTTCGCGTCGGATCATAGACCTGCTTCAGTCCGGTCAAAGACGTGGAAGCGATCGACAGGCTGATGGCCAGGAAGGCGACCCATCGGAACGACGCGCCGGGCCCGATCAGCACATAAACCACACGCTTCCAAAAGCCTTGGCCCCTTTCCTCGTCCGACGTTTCCACCGGCTTCATCTTGCCTTGCAGCGTGACGAACAGGGTGGCAAGGGCGGCAATAACCACTGTGCTCCAGCCCAATTTCTCTACCCACGGAACGCTCGTCTCCGCTCCGCCTGCGGCGGCAATGCGGGCTCGGGCGACCTCGTCGCTGAGCGAAAGGACGAACTGGTCGTCGCTGGTCAGTGTCAGCGATTGAGCGGGCGAGCCGCCTTTAGCCGTTGAAGTAGCCGCAGCAGAGTTTGGCTGGGCGCTTTCGGCTTTGAAGTTGTGGGCGCCGCTAGGATTGAGGTCGAGAAGAAGCGCGCTGAAATAATCGGGCGGCACGTTGGCCACCGTCATGCCCGCGATGCGCTTGCAGTTGAGCACCGCAGCGGCGACCAGTTGATGATCGGCGCGGGCCGACCACCATTCATCGCCGCGATCGGGCTTGGATGCCAGGCTGTTGAGGAAGATCGATTCGGTCGGCAGGGGTGCGGACGATCCGGAGGATGATGCAGACTCGCTTGGGCCGCGGACGGAGATGAAACCCACACGGTCGAGAATAATCGCCATGACGGCGAGCAGCCCGGCCACGATGACCACCTCGGCCAATATGGCCCCCCAAAATCGCCGCGGCATCCATAGGAATCGCCGCCCCCCAGGGATGTCGGTTTGTTCGGTCGGCATCACGCGTCTCCCCCGTCGACGGAGCTACAACCTGTCGGCCCTGTCGGTTGCACAACTATAAGGGAATGCGGAAGAATTCAAAGCCTTCCTAGGCGCTTGTCCGTCGGCTCCGCACGGCGATTGGCGCCAGCCGCAGCGGCAACGGGTCTGCGGCAGGCCGCGAGCGCAAATGCTGCAAAACGCGGTGGCGGAGCGACTTGGAATGATTGGCGGCTTTCGGCGCCGGCGGGCCTTTAGCGCTTGGCCAATAGGCGAGTAGCGCATGATCCTGAACCGAGGTTTGAGAAGATCGATTGTTCCAGCGGTTGGGGCGCGACGCAGGCCGCCGCTGTAACGAGGTTGGCGCCTTAAGCGCGCATGCACCAATTTAAATTTGTTTTATTTCCGACGTGCCCTTTTAGCGCGTATCATTTTTCGGTCGCCGCACGGGCGTAAATTTTCAGGAGAGCATGATGATCATTTCCACGGAGACAAGTGGCAACTTCAGTACCAGCAACGCTTCATGGACACCCATCCCAGGCCTTGTCTTGAAGGTGCCGGAAATCGTCGGCGAGGCCATCTTGTTTGTCCTCAACGTCCCCAATCCCTATGCCACCGGCAACAATTATCCCGGCGGGAATTTCGGCATTTCTTACAACGGCGAAACGCAGGGTCCGTTCGCCGCCTTCACCTACAGCGAACAGGCGCCGTCCTCGCCCGGCCGCGTCCCGACCACGCTTTGCGTGGCGGCGGTATTGCCCCCTCAACCATCGACCACGGTAACGGCGATGTGGTCCTCGATCCGTAATTCCACCGTCCACATCGATAGTCCGGCGACGCTCACCATGATCCTTTGAGAAACAAACCGGCGCGGCTCGCACCGCGCACCCTCCGCGCAACCGGATTTTCAGGAGAGCATCATGATCGTTTCCACAGAGACTGGCGGCAACCTCAGTACCAGCAACGCTTCATGGACACCCATCCCGGGTCTCGTCTTGAGGGCCCCGGAAATCGTCGGCGAAACCGTCTTGTTTGTCCTCAACGTTCCCAACCCCTACGCCAACGGCAACAATTACCCGGGCGGGAATTTTGGCATTGCGTTCGATGACAAAATCCAGGCCCCGTTTGCCTCCTTTACCTACAGCCAACAGAGCCCGTCCACGCCCGGCCGCATGCCGACCACGCTTTGCGTGGCGGTGCAGATGACAGGCGCGCTCACCGCAACAGCGATGTGGTCCTCGATCCGTAATTCGACCATCCACATCGATAGCCCGGCGACCCTCACCATGATCCTTTGAGCAATCGGGATAGGGGGGAGTCTTGCGACTCCGCCCCTCCCACACCACCGGACATACGGGTCCGTATCCGGCGGTTCGGTGGATTATGCGAGGCGCACCGCGGCGACGGAAGCCAGGCCGAGTGAACTGAAGCGGCGGGTTGGCAAAGCAATGGTGAGCGCGGGACTGTTTGCGAGCCGCCAAGGGCCATGTGGGCTGCCGGCGGTTTGTGCCGCCAGGTCCCGGCCAACACCGCGGTGCCGCAACTCTGCAAAACGAGTCCGCCCACTCTTCCATTGCTTCCAGGCGATGGCGCGCAACCGCCGCCTGGTCC
>JASHXZ010000461.1 GCA_030043285.1 Xanthobacteraceae bacterium
TCCGTTTCACGGAAGTGGTCTCCGCTCGCGCTCGAAAATGGCCGGTGCGCCCGCTTCGCCCGTCGATTGCGCCGCAGGCGGGGCGTGCCGCGCCTTGCCGATCGGGTCCGCAGGCGGGCGATTGCGGCGGCTTATACGGGACCCCTCCGGCGCCGTCAAATCAGACCGCATCGCGTTTCGGCGGACTGGCTTACAGCGGCCTTGCCGGTGCCAAAGCGGTACGGATGAGATGGAAATTCGTCCCGTCCGGTGCTTAAGCTTGGCAAATTGCCGCGCCTGGCGGTCCATGAAACTTGCATGAATACACTGAGCCAATTCGCAAAATTCATCGCTATGCGTTTGCCCGGCCAATGCCCCTAGAAAACAGCGAACCCGACATCTGCGTGATCGGCGCCGGGGCCGGGGGGCTTGCGGCTGCTGCCGCCGCCGCAGCCATGGGCGTGCCGGTCGTCCTCATCGAAAAGGGCCGCATGGGCGGCCAAACCCTTACCGGAGCGGTGCCGATGCGGGCTTTGCTGGCGGCTGCCGAGCATGCCAATGCGGTGCGCATCGGCGCGGCGTTCGGTGTGAAAAGCGCGCGATCCGGCATCGATTTTGCCGCGGTCAGCGCCCATGTGCGCGACGCGATCGATGCCGTGGCGCCGCTGATGTCGCCCGAACGCTTTACCGGGCTGGGCGTGCGCGTCGTCACCGGGACGGCGCGATTTGCCGACGCGGAGACCGTCGCCATAGGCGATCTGCGCATCAAGGCCCGACGCTTCATCATTGCGACCGGCGCGTCGCCGCGCATCCCGCCGATTCCAGGCTTGAGCGAAACGCCGTATCTGGTCCCGCAAACCGCATTCGACCTGCCGGACTGCCCGCGCCACCTGATTATCGTCGGCGCCGGGCGGATCGGGCTCGGATTGGCTCAGGCATTTCGCCGCCTCGGGTCCGATGTGACCGTGCTCGAGAGCGAGACGCCGCTCCGTCGTCAGGATCCTGAATGTGCAGCGGTCGTGCTTGATGCGCTCGAGCGCGAGGGCGTGCGGCTGCGCGCTGGCGTCCGTATTCTGCAAGTGCGGCGCGTCCTGGCCCGTGTGCAAGTCGTGATCCAGGCCTCAGGGTCGCACAGCGCCGCAGAGGAAACGATCGAAGGCACGCACCTGTTGGTGGCGGCCGGCCGCACGCCGAACGTTGGCGATCTTGACCTCGAGGCAGCCGGGATCCGCCACGATCGTAACGGCATTAGGGTCGACAAGCGGCTGCGCACGACGAACAAACGAGCTTACGCCATCGGCGACGTAATCGGTGGCGCCGGATCGACCCACCTGGCAAGCCATCACGCCGGTCTCGTCGTCCGCAACGCCCTGTTCCGCCATCCGATCGCGGTGGACCAACGCGCCGTTGCCAGCGTGACCTTCACCGACCCCGAGCTGGCCCGGATCGGCCTCACCGAACAGGAGGCGCGCACGGCGGCCGGCGCGATCCGCATCCTGCGTTGGCCTTATAGCGAGAACGACGGGGCGGCGGCGACCGGCGCAACCGCCGGACACATCAAGGTCGTGACCGACGGAAGTGGCCAAATTCTCGGCGCCACGATCGTGGGCGCGGGGGCGAGCGAAAACATCGCGCTATGGGCATTGGCCATCGGCCAGCGCCTTCCTATCGGCGCGATGGCCGCCCTGATCGCGCCGTACCCGACCTACGCGGAGCTGGGAAAACGCGCCGCCATTACCTATTTTATGCGGGGTTTGACGAGCGCGCGGGTGCGTCGCATCATAGGCTGGCTGCGTCGCTTCGGCTGACGCACGGTGCGGCGGATTTGGGCCGGCCTTGGCCGGGGCCGAAGTTTAGGCATCAAATCCGAAAAACCGCACCGATGAGAATAGCGGGTTGCGGTGTTTCTATCGTTCCGTGGTTTCGCCGGCGGCCGCCGGTGCGGCCGGGCGGGTTGGCGAAAGAGAAACGCCGTGAGGCTTACGCGATGACCGATGAAGCCGCGGCACGGCCGGAGCCGGTGCGTGCCTCGCGTTTTGGGCTCTCCGGAAAGCTCCTCCTTCTCACGATCCTATTCGTGATGATCGCGGAGGTGCTGATCTATGTGCCTTCGGTGGCGAGCTTCCGCGTCAATTGGCTGCGCGACCATCTCGAAGTCGCCAAGACCGCGGCGCTGGTGCTGGAAGCCTCGCCGAACGGCATGGTCCCGGACCCGCTCGCCAAAAAAATCCTTGGCTCGATCGGGGCGCGCGCCGTGGCGATGAAGATCGGCGACACGCATTACATGCTGCAGCCGAGCGACGCGCCGCTTCCGCCGATCGCCGATGTGTTCGACATGCGTCATGTCGGCACGTTCATGGCCGTGGTCGACGCGTTCAAGACCATGCTCAGCGACAAGCACGAGGTGATGCGGGTGGTCGGCCCGGCGCCGATGGGCGGCGAATACATCGAGCTCGTTATGGACGAGCGGCCGCTGCGCACCGCCATGCTGCGCGATTCCGCCGACATCCTGCTCGGCTCGTTGCTGATCTCCGCCGTCACCGCCGCGCTGGTGTATCTGGCGCTGCATTATCTGTTCGTGCGGCCGATGCGTCGCGTCACCGACAACATGATGGCGTTCCGCGCCGACCCGGAAAACAGCGACCGCGTCATCGTGCCCTCGGTGCGGGCCGACGAGATCGGCACCGCCGAGCGCGAGCTCGCCGCGATGCAGACCGAGCTCGCCTCGATGCTGCACCAGAAGAACCGGCTCGCCGCATTGGGCCTCGCGGTGTCCAAGATCAATCACGACCTGCGCAACCTGCTGTCGTCGGCGCAGCTGTTTTCCGATCGGCTCGCCAAGCTGCCCGACCCGACGGTGCAGCGCTTTGCGCCGAAACTGATGCAGGCGCTGGAACGCGCCATCGCGTTCTGCCAATCGACGCTATCCTACGGTCGCTTGCAGGAGCCACCGCCGGAGCGCCGACCGATCCCGCTCGAGCCGCTGGTCGAAGAGGTGCACGAGACCCTTAACCTCGGCCCCGACGCGCCGATCCGCTGGATCAGCGCGGTGGAGCGCGGCCTCACCGTCGAAGCCGATTACGACCAGCTGTTCCGCATCCTGCTCAATCTCGCCCGCAACGCCGTGCAGGCCATGGAGAGCCGCGCCTCGCCCGATCCTGGCCGCGACCAAATTCGCATCACCGGCCGGCGCGAGGGTGCCGTCGTGGTGATCGAGGTGTCGGACACCGGCCCGGGTTTTTCCGAAAAGGCGCAGGCCCATCTGTTCGAGGCTTTCCAGGGCTCGACCCGCACCGGCGGCACCGGGCTCGGCCTCGCCATCGCCGCCGAACTCGTCCGTGCCCATGGCGGCGACATCCGCCTGGTCGAGGGTACGATCGGCGCCACGCTGCGGTTGACCATTCCGGACCGAGCCGTCGAGCTTTCGGCCCATCGCGGCGCCCGGGCGCACGGCTAGGCCGGCAAGCGTTCCGACACCGATCCGCTTGCCTTGCCAAGTTGCCTTGCCAAGAAACGCCGCAGCCTATAGCTATGGCCCGCGCCGCAGGCCGCCTTTGGCGGCCGGTTCTGCCGCGACGCCAAGCGCCCGTAGCTCAGCTGGATAGAGCACCAGACTACGAATCTGGGGGTCAGGAGTTCGAATCTCTTCGGGCGCGCCAGTTCTTCCCAAATCTATACTCGCGTATGGACTTTGTGCGATAAACAGTTGTGGTCTTCGAATCGACGCTTTGGAATTTCACTTCTGATAACACCACATCAAATAAACCCAATGGAAGTGGTCGCTACGAACCTCCCGGGCGTGCTCCTGCTCAAGCCCCGCCATCTTAACGACGCGCGCGGCTATTTCGTCGAGACCTACAATCAGCGCGCCGCGCGTGCGGCTGGGCTCACGGCCGACTTCGTCCAGGACAATCAGGCGTTCTCGCTTCAGCGCGGCACCGTGCGGGCGCTGCATTTTCAGGTGCCGCCGCATGCCCAGGCCAAGCTGGTGCGGGTGTTGCGCGGCGCCGTCTATGACGTCGCAGTCGACCTGCGCGCCGGCTCGCCGACCTATGGGCGCTTCGTCGCGGCGACCCTGACCGCGCGCGGTGGCGAGCAGATCTTCGTGCCCCGCGGCTTTGCCCATGGTTACTGCACGCTCGAAACCGACGCGGAAGTCGCCTACAAGGTCGACGACTATTACGCGCCGGATTGCGAACAGGGGCTGATCTGGAACGATTTGGACCTGGCGATCGACTGGCCGGTCGCGGCGGCCGATGCGGTGCTGTCGGACAAGGACCGCAAGCTGCCGCGCTTTGCTGACTTTGTGTCGCCGTTCCGCTATGATCGGACGGGATGAGCAAGCGATTTCTGATTACCGGCGGGGCGGGTTTCATCGGATCGGCCGTGGTCCGCCATTTGATCGGCGCCACGGACCATCGCGTCTGCGTGGTCGATAAGCTGACCTATGCGGGCAATCTAGCGTCGCTGGCGCCCATTGCCGATAATCCGCACTACACGTTCGCGCGCGCCGACATTGCCGACGCCGCCAAGATGAAGGAAATATTCTTCGGTTTCCGCCCCGACGTGGTGATGCATCTTGCCGCCGAGAGCCACGTCGACCGCTCGATCGATGGCCCGGCGGATTTCATCCAAACCAACATCATCGGCACCTACGTGCTCCTGGAAACCGCCCTGGCGTACTGGCGCGGCTTGCCGAAGACCGCGCAACGCGACTTTCGCTTTCATCATATTTCGACCGATGAGGTCTTCGGCTCGCTCGACGCGCCTGGCGCGTTTTGCGAGACCACCGCCTACGCGCCACGCTCGCCCTATTCGGCGTCGAAGGCGGCCTCGGACCATTTGGTGCGCTCCTGGCATCACACTTATGGTTTGCCTGTTCTGGTCACCAATTGCTCGAACAATTACGGCCCGTATCATTTCCCCGAAAAACTCATTCCACTCACCATCATCAACGGCCTGGAAGGCAAGACGCTGCCGGTCTACGGCAACGGCAGCAACGTGCGCGATTGGCTGTACGTCGAGGATCATGCCTGCGCCCTTACAGCGGTCGTGGAGGGCGGAAAAATCGGCGAGACTTATTGCATCGGCGGCCGCAGCGAGTGCAGCAACATCGATGTCGTCAGGGCGGTTTGCGCGCTGCTTGACGAGCTTGCGCCGAGCGCCGCAATCGGACGGCGCGAGGACCTCATCACGTTCGTCGCCGATCGGCCGGGTCACGACCTGCGCTACGCCATCGATCCGGCGCGGATTTGCACCGAGCTCGGCTGGCAGCCGCACGAAACCTTCGCGACCGGCCTGCGCAAGACCGTGCTTTGGTATCTCGCCAACCGCGCCTGGTGGCAGCGCATCCGCGACAACGTCTATGCTGGCGAGCGCCTCGGGGTGCCGGCGTGATCGTCGCGTTTGGCGGCAACGGTCAGCTCGGTCGCGAATTAAGTCGCGCGGCCGCTGCTCGCCACATCGCACTGCAGGCATTGTCGCGTGCGGAGGTCGATATCGCAGGTGCGGCGGCCGTTACGGCGGCGCTTAAGCGTTGGCAGCCCGACCTTGTCGTAAACGCCGCCGCCTACACCAACGTCGACGGCGCCGAAAGTCATTTGACCGAAGCGCGCCGCGCTAACGAGTTTGGCCCCGGTATCATCGCGGAAGCTTGCGCCGCAGCCGGCGCCGCGCTGATCCATATTTCGACCGATTACGTGTTCGACGGCAGCAAAGACGGCGCCTATGTGGAAAGCGATCCTGTCTATCCGCTCAGCGTCTATGGTAAGACTAAAGCGGCGGGCGAGGAAGCGGTGCGCCGCTCGCACAAACACCATGTCATTCTGCGTACCGCCTGGGTCTACAGCGAGTTCGGCCACAATTTTGTGAAGACCGTGCTTCGCCTCGCCGAAACGCGCGATGAATTACGCATCGTCGCCGACCAGCATGGCAGTCCGACCTCGGCGCGAGAACTCGCTGAAGCAATTCTGGACATCGCGCCACGGCTTGCCGCCGAGCCGAGCCTGGCTGGTACGTATCACTTCACCGCCAATGGCGCGACCACCTGGCACGGCTTTGCCGAGTGCATAGTCGCCGCCGCCGCCCCGATCACCGGCCGCTGGCCCCGGGTGACGCCGATCATGACCGCGGATTATCCGACGCCGGCGAAGCGGCCCGCCAACTCGCGATTGGATTGCAGCCTGTTCGTGCAGACGTTCGGCCTTAAGCCGCGGCCGTGGCGCGAAGCCGTGCAGGCGACGGCGCGGGCGCTTGCCACCGCATCGCACCATGCGGAACACCATGTCGCGTAAGGGCATCATCCTCGCCGGCGGCGCCGGCACGCGGCTGCATCCGCTGACCTTGGTCACGTCGAAGCAGCTGTTGCCGGTCTACGACAAGCCGATGATCTATTATCCGCTCTCTGCGCTGATGCTGGCCGGCATCCGCGACATTCTGATCATTACCACGCCGCACGATCAGGCGGCGTTCAAGCATCTGCTCGGCGGCGGCGCGCAGTGGGGCGTGCGCTTCGAATATGCGGTGCAGCCGGCGCCGAACGGGCTCGCCGAGGCCTTCGTGATCGGCGCCGATTTCGCGCGCGGGCAGCCGTGCTGCCTGATCCTCGGCGATAACATCCTTTACGGGCACGGCCTGCCTGATGCGCTGCGCCGCGCCGGCTCGCGCGCCGACGGCGCCACGATCTTTTCGTACGCGGTCGAAGACCCGCAGCGTTACGGCGTGATCGAATTCGACGGCGACGACGGTGTGGTATCGATCGAGGAGAAACCGCAGCAGCCGAAATCGAATTGGGCTGCGATCGGGCTCTATTTCTACGATGCCGACGTGGTCGAGCTGGTCAAGGAGCTAAAACCGTCGGCGCGCGGCGAGCTGGAAATCACCGACCTCAACGTGCTCTACATGCGCCAGCGCCGGCTGGCGGTGGAGCGGCTCGGCCGCGGCTTTGCCTGGTTCGACGCCGGCACTCACGACACGCTGCTCGAAGCCGCCGAATTCGTCCGCGTCCTGCAGCACCGCCAGGGCCAGCTCGTCTGCTCGCCCGACGAGGTCGCGTTCCACAACGGCTGGATCGACGCCGACGCCCTCAAGGCGCTCGCCGCCCAGCACGGCAAGACCCAATACGCGCGGCGGCTCCTCGACAATCTGCGCTGAGTGACACTCAGCTCGCGATTGCCTCCAGCCGCCGCTGCGTCACCGGCGGCCCGAACCCGCCGATGACGATGAAAACCACCAGCATGGCGCCGGCGATGAAGCTGAACACGCCGATTGTGCCGTAACGGCCGAGGAAGAAGGCGATAATGAAGCCCGAAAAGATCGCCGAGAAGCGGCTCCACGAATAGACGAAGCCGACCGCCTGGGCGCGAATGCGGGTTGGATAGAGTTCAGCCTGATAGGCGTGGAACGAGAACGACATCCAATTGTTGGCGAGCGTGATCAACAGGCCGCAGATGATGACGCCGACGGCGCTCGTCTGATAGGCGAACAACAAGCCGAACGCGGCGATGCCGATCGCCGCCCAGGCGATCTGCCATTTGCGCTCGAAGCGGTCGGCAAACAGGGTGCCGACCAGCGGCCCGACCGGCGCCGCGATCGCGATGATGAAGGTATAGGCGAGCGATTTGGTGACCTCGACGCCTTGCGAGATCAACAGCGTCGCCACCCAGCTGGAAAAACCGTAATAGCCGATGGTCTGGAACAGATTGTAGATCACCAGCATGACGGTGCGGCCGCGATAGGTCGGATTCCACATTTCGGTCCAGGCGCCGGCCTTGCGCTCGGCCTCGCCGGCGACGATCTCCGGTGGCGCCAGCACGACGCCGTCGGCTTCGA
>JASHXZ010000462.1 GCA_030043285.1 Xanthobacteraceae bacterium
AGCGACCGCATCGCGGTCGACAAGCTGAGCGCGGCGCTCGATCGCGAACAGGTCGACGGGCGATTTGCCTATAGCTGGCCGGCGGCCAATCGTCCGGCCCGGCTCGATGCCGATCTGCGCGCCGGCGACGTCGATGTCGACGCGATCCGGACCTTTGTCACCTCGGCGCTCGACGGCAACGGGCTGGCACTGCCGCAGGAGGCAACGCTCGCGCTCGATATCGGGCACGCCAGTTTTGCCGGCGTCGAGGCGAGGTCGATCCTGACGCAGGTGAAGTTCGACGCCGGCAAGCTGCAGATCGATCGGCTGTCGATCGGCGATTTGGGCGGCGCCAACCTCGATATCGTGGGCCGGATCGACGAATTGTCGTCGCGGCCGCGCGGCCAAATCACGCTCGATCTCGATGCCCGCGCACTCGACGGCTTAAGCGACATCGCGGCAAAATTCGCGCCGCAGGCTGCGGCGCCGCTGCGGCGGCTCGCCGGCCGCTTGGCCCCCGCCAAGGTGCATGCAGTGCTCAATGTCGAGCACGCCGCGAGCGGCGGCAGCAGCGCGTCGCTTGCAGTCAACGGCGACCTGGCCGCAATGCGGCTCGGCATTACCGGGAAGGCGAACGGCGAACCTTCGCATCTCGGTGCTACGGCCGTTGCGATCGACGGGCGGATCGACGCCGATGACGGCAGCGCGTTGCTGGCGCTGCTCGGACTCGACCACGTGATTGCGGTGGATCAGCTGCCCGGCCAGTTGACGCTGACGGCTGCAGGACCGCTCGGAGGCGATATCAGCGTCGACGGCAAAGTCGGTACCAGCGGTTTTGATGCCGCGGCCCATGGCACGCTACGGCTCAGCGGCGATCGTGGCCGCTCGGCGCAGTTGCAGGTGCAAGCCGTGGCGGGCGATTTACGGCCGCTGCATCAGATGATGACGGGAGCGCCCGGCGCCGCCGTCCCGCTCTCGGCCAAGGCCGCGCTGGCGATCGACGGCAGCAAAGTCTCGTTCACTAACGTCGCGGCCACCATTGGCAAAGCTTCGGTGCACGGGCAGCTCGCTGTCGATCTGGCCAGCCCGATTGCCATTGATGGCCGCGTCGATGCCGACAATGCCGATGCGCCGGAGTTTTTCGCCATGCTGCTCGGGCTGCCGCGCAGCGGGGTTGGTGCCGGATGGTCGGGTGGCACGATAGGTGCCGGCGCCTTCGGCGCGGTCAACGGCGCGATTGCGTTCAAGTTTGACAGCGCGTCGCTGACACCGTCGCTGGTCGTGCGCAATCTGGCTGGTGTTGTGCGTTTTCAACCTGGCGCGATCAGCGTCGATGACGTCGGCGGCAATTTGGGCGGCGGACACGTGAGCGCGGCGCTGGCGTTTCGCCGCAATGCGAACGCGCTCACCGCGCATGGTAAAGTCGCGGTCACCGACGCCTCCGCGGCGGCGCTGTTAGGTCCGGCCATGAACGTCGCGGCCGGCCAGATTGACTTGACGCTCGAGGGCGATGGTCTCGGCACCACGCCGGCCGCGCTGATCGGCTCGCTGCACGGCAACGGCGCGGTTTCGGTCAAGGACGTGCAGTTCGCCGGCCTCGATCCCGCGGCGTTCACAGCGGCGTTGCAGGCGGCGGGCCAAACGGCTTCGATCGACATGAATAAAGTGCAAGCCGCCGTGGCGGCCGCGTTGGCGAACGGCCGCGTTGCGGTGCCGGCAGCCGATGCGATCGTCCCGATCGTTGCCGGAGCCGTCAATCTCAATCACGTCGTGCTCAAGACCGAGCGCGGCGCCGAGTTGGCGCTTGACGGCAACGTCGATCTCGGCGCTGCGGCGATCGACGCGCGGCTGACGCTCTCGCAAGCGCCGCCCGCCAATGCTCTGATCGCCGCCCGGCCGGAACTCTCGGTCACGTTCAAAGGGCCACTCGGCGCGCCGACGCGCACGCTCGACACGTCGGCGCTGACGAGTTGGCTGACGCAGCGCGCCACCGAGCTGCAGACCCGCCGCATCGAGGCAATCGAGGCAAACCGGCAGCAAGGCGCCGTCGCGCAGGCGCCGCATCCGGACGCGCCCGATCTGCGCCTGCCGCCAGCCGGCGGCGTGGTCGAATCCGCAATACCTGCGAACAGCGCCGCCGCACCTGCGGTACGCGGCCTGGAGCGCTTGCAGCCGCCTGCCGCGCCGCCGCTCGCCCCCGACACCAATCACCCGGCTTCCGGCAATGCCGCGCCGGCCACGCCGGCGCCAGCGTCGCCGATGCGGTCGCTATTCGGTATCTTTCGCTCTGACTGAAGTGCACTGCGCTTTGTTGCTATTTCGGCGGCGTGGATCCGAGAGCCGTTGCCGCCGTTTTGCCGCGTGCGCGCCCGCCCTCGCTGTTGCCGCCCGGCGGGGTGCGAAAGTGATCGAGCACGAACAAGCGGATCGCTGACGACAGATTGCCGTGCTGCCGGCCGGCGTCGATGGTTGCGACGAGTTCGGCGACGGTGGCGCCGCGGCCCGCGGCGATGTCCTTGAGCGCAATCCAAAACGCGTCTTCGACGCTGACGCTCGTCTTATGCCCGGCGATCACGATCGAGCGTTTGACGATAGCCGACGTCACGAATCGTCCCCGCGCTCGATGCGGTGGCGGTCGAGCTCCGTTTCGGCTTTTTCATTGCGCGACCGCTGCAGTGCCTTTTCGGCTTTGCTCCTGCCATGCGCCAGTCGTTGCTGCGCCGCCTCTTTTTCGGCCCGTCGCCGCCTGGACTGCTTACGCGCAAGGCGAAGGTTGACGATCTCGGCCATTTTCAGTTCTCCGGCCGCGTCATCTTTTCCGGCCGCACGAGCCGATCGAACTCCGCGCCCGATACATAGCCTAGCCGCACCGCCTCTTCGCGCAACGTGGTGCCGTTCTTGTGCGCGGCCTTGGCGATCTGCGCCGCCTTGTCGTAGCCGATGCGCGGCGTAAGCGCCGTGACCAGCATCAGCGAGTTTTCCATCAGCTGCCGGATGCGCGGTTCGTTGGCGCGGATGCCGGCGACGCAATGGTCGGTGAACGAGTTCGCCGCGTCGGCGAGGAGCCGGATCGATTGCAGCATCGCATACGCGATCACCGGCTTGAACACGTTGAGCTCGAAATGACCCTGACTCGCCGCCACGCCGATCGTGGTGTGATTGCCGAGCACCCGGCAGCACACCATGGTCAACGCCTCGCACTGCGTGGGATTGACCTTGCCGGGCATGATCGAGGAGCCGGGCTCGTTTTCCGGCAGGATCAGCTCGCCGAAACCGGAGCGTGGGCCGGAGCCGAGAAAGCGGATGTCGTTGGCGATCTTGAACAGGTCGGCGGCGAGCGCATCGAGCGCACCGTGGGCGAACACGATGGCGCCGTGGGAGGCGAGCGCTTCGAATTTGTTTGGCGCGGTCACGAACGGCAGGCCGGTCGCGCCGGCAACTTTTTGCGCGAACAGCTTGGCGAAGGCGCGCTTGGAATTTAGTCCGGTGCCGACCGCCGTGCCGCCCTGCGCCAGCGCATAAAGCCCGGCGAGGCCGGCCTTGACCCGCGCCATGTCGGATTTCACCTGCGCCGCATAACCGGAAAATTCCTGGCCGAGCGTGAGCGGCGTTGCATCCTGGGTGTGGGTGCGGCCGATCTTGACGATGCGAGTAAACGCTTTGGTCTTGGCTTCCAGTGCGGCGTGCAGATGCGCAAGCGCCGGCAACAGAAGCTGCACTATCTCCTGCGCCGCCGCGATGTGCATGGCGGTCGGAAAGGAATCGTTCGACGATTGACTCATATTGACGTGATCGTTGGGATGCACCGGCGCCTTGGCGCCGCGCTGGCCGCCGAGCATTTCGTTGGCGCGGTTGGCGATCACCTCGTTGACGTTCATGTTGGTCTGGGTGCCCGAGCCGGTCTGCCATACCGCGAGCGGAAACTCGCCGTCGCGTTCACCCGCGACGATCTCCTGCGCGGCGGCAATGATCGCCTTGGCGCGCCGGGCGTCGAGCGAGCCGAGCTTCAGGTTGGTCTCTGCCGCCGCGCGCTTGACGATGGCGAGCGCGACGATCAGCGGGTGCGGCATGCGCTCGTCGCCGATGCGGAAATTCTGCCGCGAGCGCTCGGTCTGCGCGCCCCAATAGTGGTCAGTGGGCACTTCGATCGGTCCGAAGGAATCGGTTTCGGTGCGGGTCTCAGGAGCGGGCGATGATTGTCGCGCGACAGACGGAGCCGACTTCTGCCTGTCGCTTTGCCTGCGACCGCGCGCCTCTGCCTTCATTTTTTTCGAAACCGGTCCAGGCTCACCACTTCGCCGCCGCCGGACTGTGGTTCTTTGGCGCCTTCTGGAGCGGGTGGTTCATTCTTGACCTCGGCAGGGAGTCGCGCGGGCGGCGCCGCAGTTTTCTCCGGCGCGCTCGCTTCGCCGGCAGTCGCGCCCTCGTTGCCGATCGGTTCGAACTGAAAACCGAATTGCACTGCCGGGTCGACAAAAGCCATGATCGCCGCGAACGGCACGGTCAGCTTCTCCGGGATGCCGCCGAACGACAGCCCGACCTCGAAAGCATCCTCGCCCACCGCCAAATCCCAGAACTGGTGTTGCAGGACGATGGTCATGGCTTGCGGATATTGCTGGCGCATCCGCTCCGAGAGGACCACGCCGGGTGCGCCGGTCGCAAACGTGATTTTGAAATGATGCTGGCCGGGCAGGCCATTCTTCGCCGCGTCCGCCAGCACCGTGCGCACCACGCCGCGCAACGCGGCTTGGGCCAAGAGGTCGTAGCGGATGTGATCTTCAGGCATCAGGGTTCAGGAATCAGAGGTCGGTAATCCATCATCGGATTATGCAGAGAAGCTGGAAGCGGTCCAGCAGGTCAGGCATTCTGATTACTGACTACTGATTACCGACACCTGATCCCTGGAAAGTGGAGGCTTCTGTTGCCAGGTGCCTCCGAACCCCGCCTGACGCTGCTAAGACGCCAGGGCTTTAGTCGGTCTTTCGGACTGCGTTACGCAGCCAGAGCAACCGGAGCATAGTTGTCGTTGGCAACTATGAATGTGGCCCGATAACGCCGGAACCATGCCGAGCAAAAACACGCCCTTTACGCCCTCGTCGATCCTATTTCGACCCCGTGGATTTGGTGGAGTCGCCGGGTACCGCCCCCGGGTCCGAATGGTTTATTACGACGGCCATTTATTGCCATAGCCGGCCTGCGCCAGCGGGCAGAATATAGGCGCAAAAGGTTGCCGAAAAAAGAGCGGGAGGGACCGTGAAGCTGATCTCCGGCGGCCAGTCCGGGGTGGACCGGGCAGCGCTTGATGTGGCGGTCGCCCGTGGCATTGCGTATGGCGGCTGGTGTCCGAAGGGCGGTTGGGCCGAGGATTGTCCGCACCCGCCGGGCCTGTTGGCGAAATACCCGCAGCTTGCCGAAACCCCGCTCGCCGATCCGGCGCAGCGTACCGAATGGAACGTGCGCGATGCCGACGCCTGCCTGATCGTCGCCGACGCGGCCGGGCCTGAAATCTCCGCCGGGACGGCGCTCGCAGGCGAACTGGCGCATCGCTATCGCAAGCCGCTCTACATCGCGAGGCTTGGCCTAGGCGATGCGGTCAACCATGCTGCGCTGTGGCTGCGCGTGCAGCAGGCGAGGCGCGGCGCCGCGCTGAAGTTGGCCATCGGCGGTCCCCGCGAAAGCGAAGCCGCGGGCATTTACCAGCGCGCCAAGGCGTTCATCTCCGAGCTCATGGATACGGTCGACAGCGGCGCCGTCTGAGCCAAGCCGGAACGGTTCCGCACCTTATGGCCCAACGCTGTCCACCGCCGCTGCCTTGCGCCGATTTCTTCGCGTGCGCATTTGGCGGTAGAATCGTTGCGACTCGGCGGCGGGTAAAAGAATCGATGCGGCAATATCTCGACCTGATGCAACGCGTGCTCGACGAGGGCGTGGAAAAGCGCGATCGCACCGGCGTCGGCACCTTGTCGGTGTTCGGCCACCAAATGCGCTTCGATCTTGCCGCCGGCTTTCCGCTGGTCACCACCAAGAAGCTGCACGTCAAGTCGATCGTCTACGAGCTGCTCTGGTTCCTGCGCGGCGACACCAACGTCAAATACCTCAACGAGCACGGCGTGCGCATCTGGGACGAATGGGCCGACGAGAACGGCGATCTCGGTCCGGTCTACGGCCGGCAGTGGCGCTCGTGGCCGGCGCCGGACGGCGGCAGCATCGATCAGATGGCCGATGTCGTCGCCGCCATCCGCCGCAACCCGAACTCGCGCCGGCTGATCGTCACGGCCTGGAATCCGCCCGAGATCGAGGCCATGGCGCTGCCGCCGTGCCATTGCCTGTTTCAGTTCAACGTCGCCGATGGCGCGCTGTCGTGCCAGCTCTATCAGCGCTCGGCCGACGTGTTTCTGGGCGTGCCGTTCAACATCGCTTCGTATGCGCTGCTGACAGTGGCGGTCGCGCAGGTGACGGGGCTCAAGCCGGGCACGTTCATCCACAGTTTCGGCGACGCGCACCTTTATCTCAATCATATCGATCAGGCGCGGCTGCAGCTGACGCGACAGCCGCGGCCGCTGCCGACGCTGCGCGT
>JASHXZ010000463.1 GCA_030043285.1 Xanthobacteraceae bacterium
GCTCAAACAGTATGAGCAAATTCGCGGCCGGCCCTATGCGATTCCCAACCCCGTGCGCCCACCGACCTACATCGGCACCCTGCCCCGCCCGGCGCTGGCCCATTTCGTGCGCTCCGCCGTGGCGCCGATCCGCGGTCACAACGCCCTGACTTTGGGCCCTGCATTCGAGCAGCAATTGTGGTCGTTACAACCCCCGATTCCAGCGGCTGATCCCATCATTGCCGCGCTCGTCAAGCTGGCGCAGGAGCAATTCCGTTTGGGTCGATATCCCGCCGCCGTCGGCATCGCGCGCATGATCCGCGAACGAGCGCCGGACGAGCGTGAGCCGCAGCGGCTGCTCTCGCTCGTCGCTTGCGGGCTTGATCAGGGCCATCCCATGGAAGGCGAGTACTTTCTCGCGCTGGGGAAAGCCTACCAACTATTGGGCGACGGCGAGCGCGCCACCTTCAACTATCGCAAAGCACTGACGTTCGATCGCAATCTCGTTGACGCTTATCAGGGTTTAGCAACCCTGCGCATGCCCGGCGATCCTTATGACGTCTGGCTCGATCGCCTTTACACGTCTCGGGTGCCAGAGACCGTCATCGAAATCGGTGTGACTGAGGGCAAATCGCTGGCGCGCGTACGCCCTCCAGCGTTGACCATCGGGGTCGACCCCGAGCCGAGGCTGATTTACCCGTTGCAGACGCAAACGCACGTATTTGCCGAGACCAGCGACGCATTTTTCACCCGCCGCGGACCGGACGCTCTGCTGGCCGGCAGACTGCTTGACATCGCATTCATTGACGGCCGGCGCCTGTTCGAGCAGGCACTGAGAGATATTTCACACCTTGAGGAATATTGCGACCCAAGGTCGATCATCTTGTTGCACAACACCGTGCCGTTGGATGAGGCGACGCAACGCCGGACCCGCGACACTGCGTTCCATACCGGCGACCTCTGGAAAACGGTGCTGTGCATCAAGCATTATCGGCCTGACATCGATATCTTCACGATCGCAACCCCCTGGAGTGGACTGACCGTGCTGACAAACCTCGATCGATCGTCGCGACTGCTTGCTGAAAAATATGAAGAAGCCGTCGCCAACTTCATCGACCTGCCCTATTGTGAGGTCGAAAAAAAACTGCAGGCTGGGCTGAACTTGGTGCCGAATGATTGGCAAGCCGTTGAAGCGCGCCTGAAAGCAAGGCGAGTTCTTTAGACGCGCGAGGTTCCGGTTGTGACTACGGCAGCGCGGCAACTCTACCTTGACCTCCTTATCGGCACTTTGGCGAATACGATATATCAGGATCCGTCGATCCATCCCGAAAACGAAGGACCCTTCAGGGGGGAGCTTAGAGCCGAGGGGCGCGACTGGCCCGCGATCGCGCATACGATGGTCGGCTTGCGCCGCCTGGAGAATCTCCGCGACCTGGCGCAGCGGGCACTTGATGAGAAAATTTGCGGAGATTTCATCGAAACCGGCGTTTGGCGTGGCGGCTGCTGCATTCTGATGCGCGGCGTTCTTGCCGCGAATGGCGTGAAGGACCGCAAGGTCTACGCCGCGGATTCGTTCGCCGGGCTTCCGCCTCCCGACCCGCAAGCCTATCCCCAAGACGATTTTTGGAATTTTCACCGTCACAAGGAGCTTGCAGTCTCGTTGAGCCAAGTGAAGAGCAATTTTGCCCGCTACGGTTTGCTCGACGAGCAAGTCATTTTCGTAGAGGGGCCGTTCAGGGACACTCTGCCGTCGCTCAAGGCGGGGCCGTTCTCGCTTATTCGCCTGGATGGCGATTGGTATGAATCGACGTACATTGCATTGGACGCGCTCTACCCGAAGCTCTCGCCGGGTGGCTTTGTGATCGTCGATGATTTCAACCTCATTCCACCTTGCCGGCAGGCGGTGATCGACTATCGTTCGCGCAATGAAATCACCGCGATTATGCACGACGTGGACTGGAATGCTAGTTGGTGGCAGAAGGAGTGAGCGCGGTTTTCCGTGTCCGAATGCGTGTCGATCAAGGTGCCGCCGGCGATGACAATGACGATGAAGATTCCGATCAGAGACGTCGAGCTGTGCCTATGGGAGACGCTCGGCGATCCGCCAGCGAGCAACGATCAATTGATCTATCTTCACAAAGATCGCGCATTTCTGCGTCGCCTCGAGGCTGTCGCAGCACGGATTCAGCCGAAGCAGATGATCGAAATAGGTATCCTGGATGGCGGCAGTACGATTTACTGGCAGGATCGGTTTCAGCCGCAGCGCCTCATCGCATTCGACATCGAACCCGATGCGCCGCACTTGCGCCGTTACCTTGAACGCCACAATCTCCAGGGGATTGTCCGCGCCAATTATGCGGTGGCCCAGGATGATGGCCCGGCGCTTCGAGCAGCCATCGCCAAACAGGCTGCCGGTCCCTTTGTCGATTTCATCGTCGACGACGCGTCGCATCAGCACGCGCAGACGCGGACCACCGTCGAGGTTCTGCTGCCATTCCTCCGGCCAGGCGGCGCATACGTCATCGAGGACTGGGCCTGGGGTCATCACGCCAGCTGGCCATCCGACCTATGGACGGATCGACCGCTGATGTCCCCGCTGCTGAGCGAACTGGCCCTGATCTGTGGACATGGCTTGGGGGTGATCGATCGCATCGAAATCGATCCCAATTTCGCAGTCCTGTGGCGCGGTGAAGCGCTCCTGCCCCAAAATGGCGAGTTCAGGCTTGCCGACCATTATGTGGCTCGCGGACTCTCGGTTGCACCGTAAATTTCAGTTCGACGTTCTGCCGCCGGTGCCGTTAGCACATACATCACGAAGCCTCGTCGCGCCTGCAGATGATGCTTCGCCAAACTAAACCTCGCAATGCTTGATGCCTTCGGCATTCGATGATAGCAGAGGGAACCTGGATAAGCGTTCTACGGCCGGTTTTCCATAGATGGCGCGAATGCCCAGCAATTACGTCGTATTACGCGATAGTCCCACTTGGCTATCGTACAACGACCAGCAAGCGCGCGATTTTTGTGCCCGCTTTGCGATTCCTGAAAACACGATCGCTGACTTCATTTCGATATGGGATGCCACCTTGGACGTCGATTACAGGCATTTCCGTCATATTATGAAAGACACGGCGCTCGCTAATTTCCGACAGGTACAACGCTCAATCTTCCTTGAGCATGCGGAATTTCGCACCATCGCGCCCGAACCGGATGATCTGGTCGTATTCGTCGATGACGATGACTGGCTGGCACCCGATCTGTTCATACGTTTGCGCGACGCATCCGGCTGCGGTGATGGTGCGAAGTGGGGCTCGATACGCGTGGGACCGGTCTTCTCGCATTCGCCGGAGACGCAGACGCACGGCGTTTTCTATGAGAGGCCCATCGACCACATCCTCTACACCAACAACTACGCGGTGACCGGAC
>JASHXZ010000464.1 GCA_030043285.1 Xanthobacteraceae bacterium
GCTGCGGGCGTCCTCTTCGGTCGACTTCAGGCCGGAATAACCGACGGCGACGTGGACGTGGCCGTGTACGCGCCAGACCGAAGAGGCAATCGCGTTCCACTGCTTCTCCGCTGGCGGCGGTGGCGGCGGCGGCGGAGCTGGAGGCGCCGCGGCCTGCCGCTCGACCTCGGCCAATGCGCCCGCCGGCGGCGGCGAGGCGCTCGCTTCATCGGCGATCTGCTTGACGTCTGGATTGCCGGCGGCGATGCGCGCCACAGCGTCGGCGTCGAGCTTGTTGGCGATGCTGTAATCGATGACGGCGGAATTCTTGTCGCCGCTGTGGAACTCGGCGAGCGCGCGGCTCACATAAGCCACGATATTACGCGGCGTCAGCTTAAGCGCCTCGGTGTAATCGCCGATGGCGCGCTCGCTGTTGCCCTGCTTCAAATAGGCGGAGGCGCGGTAGACGTAAGCGTCGGCGCGGTTCTGCGGCGACTCGCTCGTGTCCGGGATGATGTTGCTGCACGCCGGAACGGCGACGGCAGGATCCTTCGACTGGCAGCTGTCCCAGTCCTGCTGGCTGGCTGCCAGCGCCGGCGCTGCCGACAGCAAACCAAGGCTCAACGCAGCGACTGCCCTGCAACTTCCCCCAAACATCGCCATGCCCCATTCATTCGCCCACACCGCTTAGACTACCACCAAATCCCCCGGCCCGGTCTATGTATGCGAGCGCTGCAACGGCGGGAAGGCCAGCCGTTCGCAAATCGCTATTTGGCCGATCCTCCTTCGTCTTTCATGCGGCACCGTACGAACCTTAAGGCCTGGAAGGCGGTCATCTATTCCAGCGTTGAGGGGGTCAGCAGCAAGAAGATGAGGTGGCGGTGCCCGCCTGAATTTTGCGGCCTGTGAGCAGCTTTGGCGGTTACTGAGTGGTCGGTTCTTAAGCGCCGAGCCTATGCTGGCTGAGTGGTGTCGTCAGATCGTCTCAATCGAGGCATTGGCCCTGGGTCTCGGATGCCGGAGGTTGCTCATTCATTAGGGGACGCCAGGGCGCAAACGCGGCGCATGGAAATCTACGCATTTCTGATTGTGACGGTTGTGCTGATGCCAGCGCTCGCTGTCGCGACGGTTGGCACCTGGGGTCTCACGGTTTGGATTTATCAGGCGATCAATGGCCCGCCTGGCCCTCCTGGAAAGTGAGGCCCGCCATGGCAAACAGCCTGCCGGTGTCAAACGTTGACCGTCGCAAGTTTCTCAACGGCCGTTGGCCCGGGCGCGCCAAAGAGCAAGCAAACAAGCGTTTCGAAGTCGCGAGCCTCCTCGTTCAGGTCAAACCCGAGCGGTTGGATACCGTCGCCCGCATCATTGCAGGGCTGCCTGGCTCGCAAATTTACAGCCGCAGTCCGCAAGGCAAGATCGTGGTTGTCGTCGAAGCCGACAACGTCGGCGACATCGGCATCACGCTCAACTTGATCTCTTCCATGCCGCACGTCTTGTCAGCGGCACTGGTCTTTCACGGTACCGACGAGGTCTGACCTTTCAGCAACGGCGTGTTGGTCATGGAGCACAATCGCGTGGACCGTCGAGAGCTCTTGAAATTGGAAGCAGCCGCCATGGCCGCCGCCGCGGGAGGCATGCCAGTTTCTGCCGCCGCGCAGAATCTCGTTACCGACCGTACTCTGACCGAGTTGAAGTGGAGCAAGGCGCCGTGCCGATTCTGCGGCACCGGCTGCGGCGTCATGGTCGCGACCAAGGATGGGCGCGTCGTCGCCACGCACGGTGACGCCAAGGCAGAGGTCAATCGCGGTTTGAACTGCGTGAAAGGGTATTTTCTCGCCAAGGTAATGTATGGCGACGACCGCCTTACGCATCCACTGCTTCGTAAGAAGAACGGTCGCTACGACAAGAACGGCGACTTTACCCCGGTTTCTTGGGACGAAGCCTTCGACGTGATGGCCGAGAAATTTAAGGATGCGCTCAAGAAGCGCGGGCCAAGCGGCGTCGGCATGTTCGGATCGGGTCAGTGGACGATCTGGGAGGGCTACGCGGCGAACAAGCTGTTCAAGGCCGGTTTCCGCTCCAACAACCTCGATCCCAATGCGCGTCACTGCATGGCGTCAGCGGTCATGGGATTCATGCGGACGTTCGGCATGGACGAGCCGATGGGCTGCTACGACGATTTCGAGGCTGCCGACGCGTTCGTGCTGTGGGGCTCGAATATGGCGGAGATGCACCCGATCCTGTGGAGCCGCCTGACCGACCGCAGGCTGAGCGCGCCGCATGTGAGGGTCGCTGTGCTTTCGACCTTCGAGCACCGCTCATTCGACCTCGCCGACATTCCGATTGTGTTCAAGCCGCAAACCGATCTTGTGCTCCTCAACGCGATCGCCAACCACATCATCACGACCGGCCGCGTCAACAAGGATTTCGTCCTTGGGCACGCCATCTTCAAAATTGGCCAGACAGACATCGGCTACGGTCTGCGGCCTGAAAATCCGCTCGAGCAGAAAGCCACGGGTCGCGCGAAAGCGGGCGAAGCGCGCGATGCCTCGTTCGAGGATTACGTGAAATTTGTTTCTGAATATACCCTGGACAAGGCAGCCGGTATGTCCGGCGTGCCGGTCGATCGTCTGCGCCAGTTGGCCGAGATCTATGCCGATCCAAAGACCAAGGTCATGAGCCTCTGGACCATGGGCTTCAACCAGCACACGCGCGGCGTCTGGTGCAACAATCTCGTTTATAATCTTCATCTTTTGACGGGCAAGATTTCCGAACCGGGCAACAGCCCGTTCTCGCTGACCGGCCAGCCCTCGGCGTGCGGCACGGCGCGCGAAGTCGGCACCTTCTCCCACCGGCTGCCGGCCGACATGCTGGTGGCCAACAAGGATCATCGCGACAAGACCGAGGCGATCTGGCAGGTGCCGCAGGGCACCATCAATCCGAAGCCCGGTTACCACGCGGTGCTGCAGAACCGCATGCTGCGCGATGGCCTGCTCAACGCGTACTGGATACAGGTGAACAACAATCTCCAGGCCGCGCCCAATATGAACGAGGAGACCTATCCGGGCTATCGCAATCCGGAAAACTTCATCGTCGTTTCCGAAGCTTATCCGACCGTGACCGCGCAGGCCGCCGACCTGGTGCTGCCGACCGCCATGTGGGTGGAGAAGGAGGGCGCTTACGGCAACGCCGAGCGGCGCACCCAGTTCTGGCATCAACTGGTGAACCCGCCCGGCGAGGCCCGTTCCGATCTGTGGCAGCTCATGGAGTTCGCCAAGCGCTTCAAAATCGAGGAGGTGTGGCCGGACGACCTCATCGCCAAGAAGCCGGAAGTGCGCGGCAGGACGCTGTTCGATGTCCTCTACAGGAACGGTGCGGTCGACAAGTATCCGCTCTCCGATGTCGCGGCAGGTTACGAGAACCAGGAATCGAAGGCATTCGGTTTCTACGTGCAAAAGGGATTGTTCGAGGAGTACGCACAATTTGGCCGCGGCCATGGCCATGACCTCGCGCCGTTCGACATGTACCACGAGGTGCGCGGCCTGCGCTGGCCGGTCGTCGACGGTAAGGAGACCCGTTGGCGCGATCGGGAGGGCTACGATCCCTACGTGAAGCCGGGTGAAGCCGTGCGCTTCTATGGTTTCCCCGACGGCAAGGCACGCATATTTGCTCTGCCTTACGAGCCGCCGGCGGAGTCTCCAGACAGCACATACCCTTATTGGCTGGTGACCGGACGCGTGCTCGAGCACTGGCACTCCGGGTCGATGACGAGGCGTGTGCCGGAACTCTATCGCGCCTTTCCCAATGCCGTCTGCTTCATCCATCCGGACGATGCGGCAGACCTTAAATTACGTCGCGGCGACGAGGTCAAAGTGGAATCGCGTCGCGGTTTCATACGCACGCGCCTGGAAACACGCGGGCGCGATCGCATGCCGCGTGGCGTCGTGTTCGTGCCCTGGTTCGACGAGAGCCAGCTCATCAACAAAGTGACACTCGACGCCACCGATCCGATCTCCCTGCAGACCGATTTTAAGAAATGTGCCGCCCGCATCGAGCGTGTGTGAAGGAGCGGGCGATGAAAGACCGCCGTAAACCGCTTGCTGCAGCGATCCTGGTGACCCTCGTATCGAGCATCGCCACGGCGCAAACCTTTTCGGCGCTACGCGGCGCGACACCGCTCGAGCAGGAGGGGCCAGCGCCGCCACTTACGCCGCAACGGAACACCGCGTTGCGCGAGGCTCGAAATTATCCGGAGCAGCCTCCCGTCATTCCGCATTCGATCGAGGGCTACGAGGTCAGCGCGCGCGCCAACAAATGCCTGTCATGCCATGCGCGAACCCGCACTGGCGAGTCCCAGGCACCGATGATCTCCATCACGCATTTTATCGATCGTGACGGAGAGCTCTTGGCATCAGTGTCGCCGCGCCGCTACTTTTGCACCGCGTGTCACGTGCCTCAGCACGACGTGACGCCGCCGATTGGAAACAACTTTGTCGACATCGACACGCTGTTGAGCCGTACAGCGCCCGGAACAGGTCGATGAATACGGCCGACGGTTCGCGCCCCTCATTTGCCAGACGCGCCAGCGCTTTTGTGCGCGAGATATGGGGGGTACTGCGCAAGCCGAGTTCGGTGTTCAGCCTCGGCGCTCTGGTTTTTGCCGGCTTCGTGGCCGGAATCGTCTTTTGGGGCGGGTTCAATACGGTACTTGAACTCACCAATACCGAGCAGTTTTGCATCTCCTGTCATGAGATGCGGGACAATGTGTTTGCCGAGCTGAAGACGACCATCCACTATACCAACCGATCCGGCGTGCGGGCTCATTGTCCCGATTGCCATGTCCCGCACAACTGGACGAACAAGATCGCGCGCAAGATGCAGGCCTCAAACGAAGTGTGGGGCAAGATTTTCGGCGAGGTCGATATGCGCGAGGAGTTCCAGGACCACCGTCTCGAACTGGCGGAGCGGGAATGGGCGCGCATGAAGGCCAACGACTCGCTCGAGTGCCGGAATTGTCACAGCGCCGACTCGATGGATATCACGCGGCAAAGCCCGCGGGCGGCGGCCGCGCATCAGCGCTTTT
>JASHXZ010000465.1 GCA_030043285.1 Xanthobacteraceae bacterium
CGCGCGCGGCGAGGAGCCGCTGGCCAAAAAGGTGCGCGAGCAGGCCGATATCATGCGCGATCAGATCGCCCGGCAGCTGGAGCGCGCGCGGCTTGCCGCCCGCCCAACCGTCGTCGGCACGCTGACCGACGTGCCGCCGGTGGTCACCGCGCTCGCCCGCACCATGGAGAAGCTTTATCGCGCCCGCGACATCGCCATCGCGATCGACGTGCCGGAGCACGCCTTCTTTCGCGGCGAGCAGCAGGACCTCGAGGAGATGCTCGGCAATCTGGTCGACAACGGCTGCAAATGGGCGCAGTCGCGCGTTGCCATCGAGGCCGTGGCAGATCAGGCGGCGACTGACACCGAGCGCGGGCAAAGGAGCATAAAACCCGACACGGTGGGTAATGGCGAGAGGCCATCCTTGCGCATCATCGTCGATGATGACGGGCCGGGTCTGTCGCCCGAGGAGCGCGAGCAGGTCGCGCGCCGCGGCCAGCGGCTCGATGAGAGCAAGCCCGGCTCGGGGCTCGGTCTGTCCATCGTGGTCGAACTGGCCGCGCTCTATAACGGCGCGCTCACCTTCGGCACCGCGCCGATCGGCGGCTTGCGCGCGGAGTTGGCGCTGCCGGCCGGATAAGCGTCGTCGCTTCCGGACGACGTTTGTCGCGCTGCCTGCTCCATCTCGCGGCGTATCCGAACCGCCTGTGCCGCATCGTCCAGCGCCACATCCGCCTGGGTCACGAACGCGCCGGCGGCAACGTCGCGCGTAAGCTTGACGTGGCTGGCAAGTCCGATTGGCAGCGCGCCAAGTTGCAGGCTGCGCTCCGCCGGAATGAGCTTGGCGTAGACGGTGTAGCCACCTTCGCCGTCGAGCGTCTCGCCGGCCTTGAGCGCGCGCTTGGCGACCGCTACGGGGTCGCCCCGCCAACCCCGACAGCTTCCAGTCGGTTCGCCGCGCAGCACCACGCTGAGAACCGAAATCGATAATTCGAGCCCGATCAGATGGAACGGCTTGTACATGGCGGCATAGCGGCCAGTCGCGTCGGTCGGCAGCCCATATTGCTTGAAGCAAGCCGCCGCGTAGTCGTTGTTGGCCTTGAGCACGACGTAGACGCCCCAGCGCAGGTCACGTTCGACGGGCGCACCGTCGCGCTTGAGCGAGGAGACGACCTCGACCATGCCCTCACTGGCCAGCACGCCGCCGATCTGCCGCGGCCGCAGCACGTGCGCCAGATCTTCGGCGCCGCACGGTGGAAAACCCAAGCCGTCGTCCGGCACGTCGAGACTGCAGGCGTTGGCGACCGCCGCCATCTCAATCGCCGACTTGGTGCCGTCGAGAAACGAGTTGAACATCTGCGAGTTCATGCCGGCCGCTTTCGCCTCCGCGGCGGTGAGACCGTAATGCTCCCACACCCGATCCGGCGTGACGGTGTGATAGGCCGGCAGATATTTGGTGCCCTTTCCTGCCGCGGCGACCGTAAAGCCCGCAGCCCGCGCCCAATCGATCATTTCAGAAATCAGCGCCGGCTGGTCGCCGTAGGCCATCGAATAGATCACGTTGGCGGCGCGTGCCTTGCTGGCAAGCAGCGCGCCGGCGAGCGCATCGGCTTCGACATTGACCATGACGATCGGCTTCTTGGCCTCGATCGCGGTCAGCGCGTGGGCGATGCCGGCCGCGGGATCGCCGGTCGCTTCGATCACCACGTCGAGGCGCTCGTCGCTGCATGCCGCACGCCCGCTGTCGGTATATCGCGTGCGCGCGATCCGCGCGGCATCCCAGCCGACGTTGCGGCAGGCTGTCTTGGCGCGCTCCGGATCGAGATCGCATATCGTTGCGACTTCGAGGCCGCCAATCGACGGCACCTGCGCCAGGAACATCGAGCCGAACTTGCCGGCGCCGATCAGCCCGACGCGTACCGGTTTATCGGCGGCAACCCGAGCAGCGAGCAGGGCGGAAAGGTTCAAGCTGTCACTCCAAGCTTACCGTGCCCACAATTCCTTCGACGCGATCCGCGCGCCGTCCGACAGCGCCTGGAATTTGGCCCAGACGATCGAGGGATGAACCTCCTTCGAGCCGGCAAAGGTGGCGAAGCCGCAATCGGAGCCGGCGATCACGTTATCGCGCCCGACCACGCTGGCAAAGCGCACGATGCGCTCGGCCACCAGCTCGGGATGCTCGACCAGCACCGTTGAGTGTGAGATCACGCCCGGGATCAAAATCTTGCCGTCCGGCAGCTTGACGTTCTTCCACACTTTCCATTCGTGCTCGTGGCGCGGATTGGCCGCTTCGAACGAATAGGCGCCGGCGCGGATTTTCAGGATGATATCGACGATATCCTTTAGCTCCATGTCGTGGATGCGCGGCCCCATATTGATGCCGTAGCAGGTGTGGAAGCGGATTTTTTCCGGCGCGATGTTGCGCAGCGCATGATTGAGCGCGTTGACGCGGATTTCCGCCCACTTGCGGCAATCGTCGACGCTCGTCTCGGGATGGATGATGTAATAGGTGACGAGCCGCGGATCGTCGACCTGCAACAAAAACCCGGCTTTGACGATGGCCTCGTACTCCTCGCGCATCGCCTCGGCGATGGCGAAGACGTACTCTTCCTGGCTCTTGTAATAGGCGTTGCGCTGCCAGTCCTCGATGTTGGACGGCGAGATCGCCGGCATAAACACCTCTTCGATCTTGGCGCCGTTGAGCGCGGCTTTCAGATTGTCGATATCGCGCTGCAGCCGTGCGTGGCCTTTGTAGGTGATCGGCCCGGTGCAGACCATGTGGGTGTGCCGCGAGGCGGCATGGGTGCTGGCGTAAAATTCCGGGAATGAGCGGCCTTCGCGCGAGGTGGACCATTGATTGCGCGGTCCGGCTTTGCTGTCGACCTCGTAGCCGCCTAAACGCTCGTTGATGTAGCTGACGAAACTCGGCTTACCGTATTCGCCGTCGTCGATCACGTCGATGCCAAGCTCGGCCTGGTGGCGCACGATTTCGGCCACCGCGGCGGAGAGCTGCCTCGCCGCCGCCGGCTCATCGAACGCTTTCGGCCCGTCGCGCTCGACCAGCGCCAGCAAATCGGGCGGGCGCGGCAGGCTGCCGGCATGGGTGGTCAGTATCCGATCTGTACTGCGTTTCATGATGTGCTCGTGTGGTGCCCGCGTGAGAGATGCGCTGATGCGGGAAGAGGACGTTTCATCGCAGATCATTCGATCTGCATGTGGAATTCGCGAATGGTCGGCGCCGCCTCTTCGACCGTTTGGCGCATAATGCGGCTGAATTCCTCGGGCGTCGTTGACGCCGGAATGTTGCCGGCCTTCTCGAGAAACGCGCGGTACTCGTCCGACCGCGTGATCGAAACAATGTCGCGGTTGAGCAGATCGACGATCGGATTCGGCGTGCCGGCGCCGGCGCAGATACCGAGCCAGCCGAACGGCGTCAGCGGAAAGCCGCGTTCGGTCAAGGTCGGCACGTCGGGAAAGCTTTTGAGCCGCTTCGGGCTGGTCGAGGCCAGCACCTTCAGTTCGCCGGTGCGGTAGAACGGGCCGACCGCAAGCGGCGGCGCGACCTGAAAATGAACGCGCCCCGCCAACTGCTCCTGGGTGATGAGGCTGGCGCCTTTGAACGGCACCTTGGTCATCCGGATACCGGCGATCTTTTCCAGTTCGTGCGCCACCAGCTCCTGGCTCGATCCGGCGCCGACCGTGCCATAGAGAATGTCACCCGGATGCGCCTTGGCGTAGTTGATGAACTGATCGAACGTATCGACCGGAACCGATTTGGACAGCGCCATCAAGTAGTAATACTTCGACACCAGCGCCACCGGCGCGATATCGGCGAGCTTGTAAGAGACGTTCTTGTAGAGGAGCGTGTTGATCGCGTCGAAATAGGTGCAGAACTGCAGCGTGTAGCCATCGCGCGGCTGCGCCAGCACGTCGTTGAGCGCGATCATGCCGCCGGCGCCCGGCTTGTTTTCGACATAGACTTTTTGGCCGAGCTGTGCGCTCAAACGATCGGCGATGAAACGGGCCGGAATGTCGGTCGGGCCGCCGGCCGGGAAGCCGACGACGAGCCGGATTGGGCGCGTCGGGTACGGTTCGGCGGCGCGGGCGGCGATCGCGTTTGCCAGCACGAGCGCGCCGACAAGCGCAGCAAACCGCGCCCAAGCTCCCCAGCGAGCGAAAAGCTTTGCTGCAGCCGTCCCCATCCGGCCCTCAATCGAGCGTCACGTGAGCGGAAACGATGACGCTCTTCCAGCGCTCCGCCTCGTCGTGGAAATAAGCGGCGGTCGCTTGCGGCGTGCCGCCGGCCGGCTCCGCCGTCAGGTCGCCGAAGCGCTTGATGACGTTCGGATCGCGCAACGCCTCGTTCACCGCCGCACTGATCTTGTCGACGACCGCGGCCGGCGTTTTCGGCGGCGCAGCGAGCGCGAACCACGTGACCGAGGCAAAACCCGGCAGGGTCTCGGCGATGGTCGGCACGTCAGGCAGCGGACTGACGCGTTTCGGCGCAGCCACCGCGATCAGTTTCAGCTTGCCGGCTTTTACGAATTGCATCGATACGCCGAGGTTGTCGAACATGCAGTCGACATTGCCGGCGACCAGATCGTTGAGCGCCGGCGCCGACCCACGATACGGCACGTTCTGCAGCTGCACATGCGCCATCATCTGAAACAGCTCGGACGTCAGATGCGAGGTGGTGCCGTTGCCTTGCGTGGCGTCGGTGATCTTGCCCGGATTGGCCTTGGCGTAGCTGATGAAATCCTTGACGGTCGTGGCCTTGATCTTGCTCGGGTTGACCACGAGCGCGTTCGATACACGGCCCATCACCGCGATCGGCACGAACTGCAGCGGGTCGAAGTCGAGATGCTTATAGAGGTTTTGATTGACGACCAGCGGGCCGGGCGGCGAGGCCAGCAGCGTGTAGCCGTCGGGATCGGCCTTGGCGACAACTTCGGCGCCGATATTGCCGCCGGCGCCGGTCCGGTTCTCGACGATGACCGATTGACCCCATTTGCGCGACAGCCAGTCGGCAAGAATGCGCGGCATGACATCGGCAGTGCCGCCGGGAGGATAGGGCACGATGATGCGCACGACGCGCGTCGGGTAGTCCTGGGCGTGCGCCGCAGGCGGCAGAGCCGCTGCGAAGGCCAATGCCAACGCGGCAATCGCGCCGGCACAGTAACGAGCCGAACAGGGCATAAGGCCTCCCTTGTCTCTTTATAAGAGGCGCAACGCGTTGCGTCTGCGCCGCGGCACTCGCCCGAAGTCGGGGATTGAGATGGTCGGCGACTGTAGCCAAAGCCTCCCTGGGCCGCCAGTGCGCACAGACGCGCACGCAAAGCCGCGTGCATCGTGTATCGCTTCGCAGCCATTCAGCAAATTGGAACCGGAATGGCATTGCGCTTTTCTATGTGATAGTGCGGTCACCCCCCGCCCGGATTGCGCAAAGTCGGATTGAGCAAAGAATAGTATGCGTGCAGTTCGTTTGCTGATTGCGGCCACAATCGTGCTCGCCACGGCTGCTTGCAGCCAGGGTCCCAAAGGCGACCCGGGTCCACAGGGCCCGCCGGGCGCCAAAGGCGACCCAGGTCCGCCGGGACCGCGCGGTCCGGCCGGCCCCGCCGGCCCGATGGGTCCGCGTGGCGAACAGGGCCCGCCCAGCCCGAGCGTTCGCGTCCTGCGCGCCAACTGCCTTGGCGGCGATTGCACCGTGACCTGTCGCGACGACGAGGTCCTGGTCAACGCCTATTGCGGGCCGGCCAGGAATCCCGCGACCTTTCTCGGGGAACGTTCGGCCTCCTGCGGCGTGGAGGCCAATCCGGCCAAGGCACCACTCGTTGCCGTTTGCGTCGCCACCCACCCCTGAGAGCGGCTATCGCCTTGAATCGGTGGAACTTTACGTAACGACTACTTAAACGCCTTCTTAAGCGCCGGCGGCTTAGAACGACGTCAGGTTGGGTCCAGCGAAGGCGGGCGCACCGATGACGAGCGATCGACCTGCGGTCGAGCGGCTGCGCGACTATTTGCAGTCGCTATCGCCGCAGGCGCGGGCGTTGCTGACTGCGGAGCTCGAACGCGCGGTGCTGCGCGGCGAGGACGATCCCGGCAACGATCTGGTGTTACAGGAATTGCGGCGCACCATGCGCGCGGCGGCTCAGCCGATACCGCGCGTCCTGTATGGCGCGCGGCGTTTCTTCATGCCGCTCGAGCCGTTCCTGTTCGAAGGCCCTGCCGATCACAAGCGGCTCGGGCGATTGGCGCGCGCATCGCTTGATCCCATCTGGCAGTGGATCGGCCGCGATTTGATGCCGGCCGAAGCCAGAGCACTGACCGAAGACATCGAACAAGCCTTCCTCGTCGAAGATCCCGTCAGGGCGGACAAGCTCGCGCGCGCGCTGCACGACCGCGCAGTCGAGCGCCTCGGAGAGGTGATCGGTACGCTCGAGACCAAGGACAAGGCGCGGCGACGCTTCGCCATGCAAGTCGGCACCCCACGCGCCGCCGATGACGTCACGATATTGATGCGCATCCTCGCCATCCGCGATCGGCTCGCTGAATTGGCGCGGCGTCTGCCCGACCACATCCGCGCTTTCGAGCACGAGTACATCGATCAGGTGAAAGGGCAGATCGACAGCGCGAGAAAAGCGCTGCAGATGCAGTCAGCCCAGGCCGCCCATGTGTGCCTGTTTGGACTGATCATAGTGTCGAACCGCTTGGCGGCGCCCTGGCAGCTCATCCGTATCGCCAGGCGGGCTGCTGAGAACGAGGATGCGGCCCGCATCGCCGGTACGCCCTATGCAGTCGCTGTCGACATCGTCCTGAGTGACCTTGAGTACATGGTGGCAGAGTTGCGCTCCGAGCTGAAAGTCGGCCGGCCGGTCGCTTCACTGCTCAAGACCATGCACGATACGGCACGTGGGCTGCGCACGGAAATGAAGCTGTCGGCTGAGTCGCCTTGGGCCCGACAGCTCGCGGCCATTCGCGCCGCCGTATCGAATATCCTGGGCGCGGAGCTGGAGACGACGACCGGCCGCGTGCGGCGCTTACTGCGGCCGCGTCCGGCCAACGAAATCGTGCCCGGGTCGCTGCTCGATGCCATCGACGTGCAAGACGCCGAAGCGCGGGTCGAGCTGGTCGGCGCCTGCCGCCATTATGCCGGCGAACTTGCGGTCAGCGAGGTCACGTTGCGGACTTGTTCGGAGCTTACCCAATACCTGGAGACCGGCACCAAGATTCTGCTCGATGCCTTGCGCCAGGCTGAAGATGCGGAGCGCCCGTTCCGTCATTCACAGCTCGATGCTGCGGTTCGGTTTTGCCGCACCATATTCGGGCCGGACTATGCCGGCGTGCTGGCCAAGGCGGTCGATGCGGCGGTGCAGGGTCATCCGGCCGAGCGCAGATCGCTGCGCGCGTGACGATCCGGGCGCCAGAGCCGGGTCAGGACCGGAAATGCGCATCTAAGGTGCGCAATTGCCGCGCCGGCGTTCCCATTGCGGCCGCATTCGCGCCGTGATGTAACCACGCGTCGCGGAAGCGGGTCGACAAATGGCTGCATTGCGGTTGTGGCAATTGCCCAGCCCGCATTGCTGCGGCAAAGAGTAAATGAACCGGCGACATGGCGCTCTGGATCGTTTTTGCATTGATGACTGCTGCGGCGATTGGCGCCGTCGTCTGGCCGCTGGCGCGCAAGCCGCGCAACCTCGCGGCCGGCAGTGAAGTCGTCGTCTATAAAGATCAGTTGCAGGAGATCGAGCGAGACCGCGCTGCCGGCCTGATCGGCGAAGCCGAAGCGGAGGCGGCGCGCCTTGAAGTATCGCGTCGGCTCTTGGCAGCGGCGGATACGGAAGTGGCGGAGACGTCGGCACCCGCTCCGCAGCGAGTGCGCTGGCATCGCCACGCGGCAGCGTTGGGCATCCTCGTCGTTCTCGCGGTCCTGCCGGTCGGCCTTTATCTGAAGCTTGGCTCGCCGAATATTCCGGGTCAGCCGGCTTATGCACGCGCAAACCCGTCGCCCGGCAATGCGTCGATTGCCGCTTTGATCGGTCAGGTCGAGGAGCGGCTGGCGCAAAATCCCAATGATGGCGCCGGCTGGGAAGTGATCGCTCCGGTCTATATGCGGCTCGGCCGCTTCGATGATGCGGTCATGGCGTGGCGCAAGGCGCTGGCGCTCAATGGCGAGAGCGCTGCGCGCGATGCCGATCTCGGCGAGGCTTTGGTTGCCGCGGCGAACGGCGTGGTGACGGGCGAGGCCAAGCACAGCTTTCAGAATGCCGTGACGCGCGATTCGCAAAATGCCAAGGCCCGCTACTTTCTCGGCCTGGCCGACGAGCAGGACGGCAATCGCGATGCGGCGGCAGGCAAGTGGCGCGCCATGCTGAAGGACGCTCCGGCCGATGCGCCCTGGCTGCCTCTGGTGCGCACCTCGCTGGCGCGCGTCACCGGCCAGCCGGCTGCCGGCGCCGGCCCAACGGCCGACCAGATGGCTGCCGTGCAGAACATGCCCGAAGCGCAGCGCACCGCGATGATCCGCGGCATGGTCGAAAAATTGGCCGATCGTCTGCATACCGATGGCAGCGACGTCGAAGGCTGGCTGCGCCTGGTGCGTGCTTATGTGGTCCTCGGCGACAGCGACAAGGCGAAAGCGGCCGTCGTCGATGCCAAGCGGGCACTGGCAAGCCATCCCGACGAGATCAAGCGCATAGACGACCTCGTCAAAGGACTCGGTCTCGAAGGATGAACGGCATGGCGTGGAGGTCGCGACGATGACGCGCAAGCAGCGGCGCCTGGTTCTGATCGGCGGCTCGCTCGGCGTGCTGGCGGTCGCGGTTGCGCTGATGCTCAGCGCGTTTCGCGACTCGATCGTGTTCTTCAATTCGCCGAGCGACGTGATGGAGCGGCATGTCGGGCCGGGAACGCGCATCCGGCTCGGCGGCTTGGTGAAAGACGGCAGCCTGGTCCGCAGCGACGGGCTGCGAGTCCGCTTCGAGGTCACTGACGGCAAGACCGAGATTCCGGTAGCCTACAAGGGCGTGTTGCCCGACCTGTTCAAGGAAGGGCAGGGCGTCGTCGCAGAAGGCGCTCTCGACGGAAGCGGCGTGTTCGACGCCGACACGATCCTCGCCAAGCACGACGAGACCTATATGCCCAAAGAGGTCGCCGACGCCTTGAAAAAGTCGGGGCACTGGAAGGATGACTATGCGACAAGGGCGGCGCTGCCGGTGAGCGGAGCGAGCAAATGATTCCCGAACTCGGCCATTACGCCCTGATACTCGCGCTCGGCATTGCGCTCATTCAAAGCAGCATGCCGATCATCGGGGCGCGTACCAGAGATCCGCTGCTCATGAGCATGGCGACGCCGGCCGCGCTCGCGCATTTCGCTTTCATCGCGATTGCGTTTCTCGCGCTCGCCGAGTGTTACGTCGCTTCGGATTTCTCGGTGCTCAATGTGTTCGAGAATTCGAACTCGCAAATGCCGCTGATCTATCGGCTCACCAGCGTCTGGGGCAATCACGAAGGCTCGATGATGCTGTGGGTGTCGATCCTCGCTTTGTTCGGTGCCCTGGTCGCACTGTTCGGCAACAATCTGCCGGCGACGCTGAAGGCCAATGCGCTCGGCGTCCAGGCCTGGATCGCCGCGGCGTTCGAACTCTTCATCCTCACCACGTCGAATCCATTTCTGCGCATCGCCCAGGCGCCGTTCGAAGGCCGCGACCTCAACCCGATCCTGCAGGACCCGGGCCTCGCCTTTCATCCGCCGCTCCTCTATCTCGGCTATGTCGGCTTCTCGATCACCTTCTCGTTCGCCATTGCGGCCCTGCTGGAAGGCCGTATCGATGCGGCGTGGGCGCGCTGGGTGCGGCCTTGGGTGCTCGGCGCCTGGATGTGCCTCACGCTCGGCATCGCCGGCGGTTCGTACTGGGCCTATTACGAACTCGGCTGGGGCGGCTTCTGGTTCTGGGATCCGGTCGAGAACGCCTCGCTGATGCCTTGGCTCGCCGGCACCGCGCTTTTGCATTCGGCGCTGGTGATGGAAAAGCGTGAGGCGCTCAAAGTCTGGACCATCCTGCTCGCCATTCTGGCGTTCTCGCTGTCGCTGATCGGCACCTTCCTGGTCCGCTCCGGCGTGCTGACTTCGGTTCACGCTTTCGCGGTCGATCCGCGGCGCGGCGTCTTCATTCTGGCCATACTGATAATCTTCATCGGCGGAGCGCTTGCGCTTTATGCCTGGCGCGCGCCGCTTCTCAAACAGGGCGGACTGTTCGCACCAATCTCGCGCGAGGGGGCGCTCGTTTTCAATAATCTGTTTCTGGTCTGCGCTTGCGCCACCGTGGTCGTCGGCACGCTTTACCCGCTGGCCCTGGAAGCACTCACGGGCGACAAAATTTCAGTCGGACCGCCGTTCTTCAACGCGACCTTCGGCCCGCTGTTCATTCCGCTGATGATCGCCATGCCGTTCGGCCCGCTGATGGGCTGGAAACGCGGCGATCTGTTAGGCGCCGCGCAGCGCTTGCTCGCCGCTGCGCTGCTTGCGGCCGTGGCGGTCGCGGTTTCGTTTGCGATCACTCAGGGCGGCCCGGTGCTGGCTCCGTTCGGCATCGGCGTCGCGGTGTTCGTCATGATGGGTGCGGTGACTGATATCGTCGAGCGCACCATGGTGCTGCGGCTGCCGCCCAGCGTCACGCTGCGCCGCGCCTGGGGTTTGCCGCGCTCGGCGTGGGGCACTGCCTTTGCGCATTTTGGCATCGGTGTCACGCTGTTCGGCATCGTCGCTGTAACCGCCTGGGGCAGCGAGCGGCTCGCCGAGGTCAAGTCAAGACAAAGCGTGGAGATCGCGGGATATCAGGTCACGTTCGACGGCGTGTTCAACCGCGCC
>JASHXZ010000466.1 GCA_030043285.1 Xanthobacteraceae bacterium
CGTCAATCTGGCGCTCGGCATCGCCACCGTCGTCGCCGGCGGCACCGGGCGGTATTGGTGAGCGCCAGACGCGAATTCGTGTCTCAGCTCGAATCAGGCGGTCACCGAAAGCCGTCGATCGCACCGACGCTGGCCTAGCGCGGCCGCACCACCGTATCGACCAGCGCCGGCTTGCCGGCTTTCACCTGGGCGATGGCGCGGCGCAGTGCGGGAGCGATGTCGGCGGGCTTTTCGATCGGGCCTTCGGCGTACCAGCCCATGCTCTTGGCCATGGAGGCGAAGTCGGGCGCCGGACCGGCGATGTCCTGGGCGATATAGGCGCGCTCGACCGGCGTGCCGCGATGCTGGGCGACGCGGATCTGGTGCTCCCAATCGTTGTAGTAGGCGCGGTTGTTGTACATGACGATCAGCATCGGAATGGCGTTCTTCGCCGCACTCCACAGCGCGCCGGCGTCGAACAACAGATCGCCGTCGGGCTGGATGTCGACGACGAGGCGGCCGGTGCTGCGGTGCGCCAAAGCGACGCCGAGCGAGACGCCGATCTGGGTGCCGGTGCCGAGCGCCTGGCCGGGATGGCGGTAGGGCTTATCGAAATCCCACAGCTTGTAGACCCAGTCCTGCAAATTGCAGGCGGTCAGTACCCAGTCTTCGCTCTTGATGACCTCCCACATCTCGCTGGCGAGTCGCGGCAGCGTGATCGGCAGGCCGTCCCAATCCTTCTTGGCTTCGCCGGCCCATTTCTTGAACAACGCGTCGTGCTTGCCGGCGACCAGCTTGGTGCGGTCGGCGACCTTTTTGGCGAGCGCCGCGTCCTTGGCGATGCGCTCGCCGCATAACCGCGTCAGCTCCGGGATGGCGGTGAGCGTGTCGCCGAGCACACGCAGGCTGCAGGTCGGCATGCGCGCGTAGTCCATCGACCATTTGCTCAAGTTGATCTCGCCGAAGCCGATCTCGATCATCTCGCAGTGCGGCGGATAGTGCGGCACCACCTGGCGCTTGGTGCGATCGTTGAAGTGCGTCGACTTCTCCCAGTCGCGGGTGTCGAGCGAAACGATCAGATCGGCGTCGCGGAAGATCTCCTTCTCGCAACTCAGATTGAGCTTGTGGCGGCTCGGGAAATTAAGCCGCGCATGGACGTCGAACACCGCGGCGCCGACCGTTTCGGCGAGCGCGACGAGATTGTCGAAGCCGTCGGCGCTGCGCGCCACGTACTCGGCCATCAGCACCGGGTATTTGGCGGCCAGGAGCCGGTCGGCGACTTCGGCCAGCGCCAGCGCATCGGCCGCCATCGGCATCGGCACCTTGTTGTCGGAGGCTTTCGGCAGCGCCACGTCGCGCGTCAGCGGCTGCTCCTGCAGCCAGGCGTCGTAGCACATGTAGATCGGGCCCTGCGGCTCGGTCATCATCGCCGCATAGGCGCGGGCGAAAGAATCCGGCACGCCCTCGATGCTGGACGGCTGATAATCCCATTTGACGTAATGGCGCAGCTGCTCGCCGTTGACGTTGGCGGTGTGAATCCAGTCGATGAACGGCCGGCGTCGACTCTCATCCATCGGACCAGTGGCGCCGATCACGAAAATCGGACAGCGGTCGATGTAGGCATAATAGATGCCCATGGTGGCGTGCAGCATGCCGACCACGTCGTGCACGATCGCCGCCATCGGCTTGCCGGTCGCCTTGGCGTAGCCATGCGCGATCTGCACGGCGATCTTCTCGTGCTGGCACAGCAACAGCGGCGGCTCGTTGCCGCCGTAATTGACCAGCGAATCGTGCAGGCCGCGATACGAGGCGCCGGGATTGAGCGCGATATAGGGAAAGCCGTAATGCTTGATCAGGTCGACGATGACGTCGGATTGCCAAGCTTTTTTGGCGTAGCTCGATTGTGCATCGGGTTTGGCGACGTCGTTCATTTATTTGGTCCTGAATTTAGTGCGCGCACGACTGATGCGAGCCGCTGATCGGGTGGGGCCTTGGTCGCTTGGCTGTCCGGTATTCGCAGCGGATGATCGCGTCAAGGGCGCCTTCTAGGCGCGGCGATTAACCCACGCGTTACGTGGCCCCTGCGGCCGCATGGATGGCGGCGCGGATGCGCTGGTACGTGCCGCAACGGCAGATATTGGTGATCGTCGCGTCGATATCGGCATCGGTCGGCTGTGGCTTTAAGCGCAACAGCGCCACCACCGCCATGATCATGCCGGACTGGCAATAGCCGCATTGCGGCACGTCGTGCTCGAGCCAAGCCTGCTGCACCGGATGCAGCTTACCGTTTGCTGCCAGCGCCTCGATGGTGACGATCGGGCGATCACGCACCTGCGAGATCGGGACTTGGCATGAGCGCGTCGCAGCGCCGCCAAGGTGCACCGTGCAGGCGCCGCATTGGCCGATGCCGCAGCCGTATTTGGTGCCGGTCAGGCCGACCGTATCGCGCAGCACCCACAACAGCGGCGTGTCGGGCTCGACGTCCACTTGGTGCGATTGTCCGTTCACCGAAATGGCGATCATGCTCGGTCTCTGGGGCGCGGCCAGTCCGCCGGCATCGTGTCTAGGAAGTCGTCGACCCCGCGGTCAAGATACCTCACCGCAATCAAAGCGAGAACCACAAAACCGCAAGCCATGGGATTGGCGAGTTACGCTCGTTCTGAAATAGTTTTGCGTTCAGGTCGCCCATCGAAAACCCTCCAGGGCGGCCACCGCCAGATGCGCTGCGGTTCCGCACCAGCGCGCGAAGCTGCACGGCGCATTGAGAACGGGAGACATGGCAGATGAGTGGCGATTTCGAAGACCATTGCTGGCACAATGTGGTTTCGCCCGACGACCTCGAAGTCTATTCCGCCTATCGGCGCACGACGTTCGTCGGGCCGGCGCCGGCGCTGCTCGCTATCGACCTGTACGAGCTTGCTTATCGGGGCGGCGCCAAGCTGCCGGTGGAACTCTTCAAGTCCTATCCGAGCGCCTGCGGGCGTTACGCCTACGAGGCGATCGAGCCGACCAAGCACTTGTTCGCTGCGGCGCGGGCGGCCGGCCTGCCGACCTTTTATTCGACCGGCGACATGCGCAGCGAAAGCCGGCCCGACATTGTCGGCGCCACCAAGCGCAACAAGTCTTCGGTCGATCCCGCCGATTACGCGATCCGGCCGGAATTCAAGCCGCAAAAAGGCGACGTCGTCATCACCAAGCAGCGCGCCAGCGCGTTCTACGGCACGCCGCTCGCCGCGCATCTCACCCAGCTCGGCATCCAGACGCTGATCATTTGCGGCGAAAGCACGTCGGGCTGCGTGCGCGCCAGCGCGGTCGATGCCTATTCGCACGGTTATCACGTCGTTCTGGTCGAGGAATGCTGCTTCGACCGCAGCACGCTATCGCACAAGGTCAACCTGTTCGACATGCACCACAAATATGTCGACGTGATGCACGTCGATGAAGTGATCGCGCACCTCGCCGCATCGAGCCCGGCTGTGAAGAAGGCGAGCTGAAAATGAAGCCCACACGCTACGGTCCGTTTCCCTATTCGCCGATCATCCATCGTCCGCCGCTCAAATGGCCGAACGGCGCGCACGTGGCGCTGTGGGTGATTCCCAACATCGAGTTTTTTGCGCTCGACGAGAGAGTGCCGCCGGGCTCGGGTGGCACCGGCGTGCCGGTGCCCGACGTGCCGACCTGGTCGTCGCGCGATTACGGCAACCGCGTCGGCGTGTTCCGGCTGATGGAGGTGCTCCACCGCCACCGCATCCGCGCCACCGTGGCGCTCAACAGCGAACTGTGCGCCGAGCATCCGCAAATCATCCAGGAAGGCAACAAGCTCGACTGGGAATGGATGGGGCATTGCGAAAGCAATACGCGGCGGCTGAATGCCGCCGCGCCCGGCGAGGAGCCGCGCATCATCAAGAATGCGCTCGCCACCATCGAGCAGGCGACCGGCGCGCGGCCGCGCGGCTGGCTTGGGTCCGGCCTGCAGGAGACCTGGGACACGCTCGATCTGCTCGCCGCCGAGGGCTGCGACTATGTGTGCGACTGGACGAACGACGACCAGCCGTACATCATGACGCTCGACGGCGGGCGCACGCTGGTCAGCGTGCCGTACAGCCACGAGATCAACGATAAGCCGGCCTTCGAACGGTTCAATCGGACGGCGGAGCAGTTCCGCGACATGATCTGCCGCCAGTTCGATGTCCTGTACCGCGAAGGCGCGCAGTCCGGACGCGTCATGGCGATTGCGATCCATCCGTATCTGACTGGCGTGCCGCACCGCATCGACGCGTTCGAGGCGGCGTTGGCCTACATCGGCCGGCACCAGCGGGTGTGGAAAGCGACGGGCGCTGAAATTGCCACCCATTTCCGCGCGCACGCTGCCAAGCACTGACGGGAGGACCTCATGCGCCGTGTCAGCCTTTTGCGTTGCGCCACCGCGCTGACCGCAATCCTGCTCGCCTGCGCGGCCGCGGCGCCGGCGTGCGCCGACGATGAGAAGATCACCTTCGGCACCGTCGGGCAGGCGTCCGCCAACATGTGGCCGACCTTCATCGCCATGCATAAGGGTTTCTTCGCCGCCGAGGGACTGAAGTCCGATATCGTCTACGTGCAATCGAGCGCCGCCTTGGTGCAGCAGGTCACCGCCGGCTCGCTCGGCATCAGCATTTCGACCGGATTGGCCGATCCGCTGCGCGCGGTCGGCATGGGCGCGCCAGTTGCGGTGCTGCGCATCGAGGTACAGGCTCCCCCCTATGATCTGGTCGCCAAGCCGAGCATCAAGACGCTCGCCGACCTGAAAGGCAAGCTGATCTCGCTCGGCGGACCAAAGGACATCACGCGCATCTATGTGGAGCGCATGCTGGCGCCGAGCGGCATCAAGCGCGGCGACTTCGACATGGTGTTTGCCGGCGCCACCACGGCGCGCGCGGCGGCGCTGATGGCCGGCGCGGTCGACGCCGCGATCTTGCTGCCGGCGTTCAATTTTCAGGCCATCCAAAAAGGCTTCCACAGCCTCGGCCTGACGGTCGATTACGCCAAAGACCTGCCGTTCAGCGGCATGGCGGTCAACATTCCGTGGGCCGAAGCCCATAAGGACATGCTGGCGAAGGTGATGCGGGCGGAGAACCGCAGCATTGCGTGGTTCGAGGACGGCGCCAATCGCGCGGAGGCCGTGCAGATCCTGCAGAGCGAGAGCCACTTGAGCAAGGACGACACCGAAAAGGCGTACGACTTTTTCCGCAACGGCCATTTCTTCGAACCGACCGGCAAAGTATCGCGCGCAAAACTCGCGGCGCTGGCCAAGGCGATGGAGAGCCTGGGCGACCTGCCCGGAGCGCTCGATGTCGACAAGGTGATGCTGCCCGGCATCACCCAGGTTTCGGAGTAAGTCTTCTTATGCGGGTGCTGAAATCGTTGCAGCTGGCAGGCTTGGCATTCGCCGCGGCTCTGGTCGCAATGCCGGCGGCGCGCGCTGCCGACACCGTCCAGATCGGCTCGGTTGATGCCAGCTCGACCAGTCTGTGGCCGCTGCACGCCGCTATCACCAATGGCTTTTTTGCCGCCGAGAACATCAAAGTCGATGTGGTCTTTGCCCAATCCAACGCTTCGGTGATCCAGCAGCTTGCCGCCGGCTCATTCAACATCGCGCCGACCGCCGGCATGGTCGACCCGATCCGCGCTGTGAGCAAAGGCGCACCGGTCGCGCTCATCCGCATCGTCATTCCCGCGCCACCCTATGCGCTGTTGGCAAAGCCGAGCATCGGCAAGATCGAGGAGCTGAAGGGCAAGACCCTCATCATCGGCGGGCCCAAGGACATCACCCGCATTTTCACCGAGCGGATGCTCGCCCCGCACGGGCTGAAACCGGGCGACTACGATTACGTGTTCGCCGGCGCCACCAGCGCACGCTTCGCGGCGCTCAAATCCGGCGCGGTCGATGCGGCGCTGTTGACCACGCCGTTCAATTTCTTCGCCGAGACCGAAGGCTACCACAATCTCGGCTTCACCTTCGATTATCTGCCGAAAATGCCGTTCGCCGGCATGGCGGTGAACCGCGAGTGGGCGTCGAAAAATGCCGACGTGGTGCGGCGCTTTCTCGATGCCTATGACAAGGGCGTCGCCTGGTTCTACGATCCCGCCAATCGTGCGGCTGCCATTGCGCTGCAATTGCAGACCAGCAAGGTGGCCAGGGAGGACGTCGAGAAGGCCTACGCCTTCATGCACGACAAGAATCTGTTCGAGCGCGCCGGAACGGTCTCGAAACAAAGCGTCCAGACCGTCATCGACGCATTGCGCGATCTCGGCGATCTCGGCGCCGATTTCAAGATCGATCGCCTGCTGCTGCCGGGCGTAACCCGCGTCGTGGACTAGC
>JASHXZ010000467.1 GCA_030043285.1 Xanthobacteraceae bacterium
GCCGTAATCTACGAGCATCAGGCCTTCTTTGGCCGACAACGGAGGCGGCGGGCGCAATTTTGGATGAGGGATAGACTTTTCTGCATCGAACATCGAGAAGTCGCAAAAAACCAAATGCGCGGCGGCCGCCTCGGCGACTTTCAACTGCACTTCGAGCTTGTTTGGCAGCCACAGATCGTCGTCGTCGAGGAACGCGATCCATCGGCCGCGAGCAGTCCGCACGCCGGCATTGAGAGCAGGCCCAATCCCGGCGCGTTCAACGCGAACGACGATGCCGTCGGCCGCGCGCGCGGCCTCGAGCGTCGCCGGCGTTTGCGGATTGTCGGGACCGTTGACGACGACCACGATCTCGTAATTGGTGAATGATTGGGCTCTTACCGAGCCCAGCGCCTCGCGCAGCAGGTCAGGCCGATCGCGCGTTGGGATAACCACGGACACCAGCGGGCCTTCGGAGATCCCAGCCACGCTGTTTTCGTCACCACGTAAATCGGTCGATGAAACTGAGTGCGGCAGCGGGCGAGCCTCGGCGACGTGTCGTTGCGCCATTGCCAATTTGCTCTCTACTTCATCGGTCATCGCGCGGTGGAGCGTGTCTTTAGGCACGTTACGACGCTGTAAAACTCAGGACAAGAGACGGGGAACGGGACCGCAAGCGCAGAGAAAGCTGTCGCATGGAAAAACCGAAAGCGACACTTCGCTGATGTCGGCTCGACCCGGCCGGCAATCAAAGCATCAGCGCGCCGCTCTCCTGGGCCGCGACAGCAGCGGGCCGTAGCCGACCGCAAACGTCCAAAACGCTGCGATCCAGACGGCAGCCGCGACATGCAAGAGCACCATTGTGGTCGGCTCGAACGCGGCGGCCACGCGCAGCACGGCGGCAGCAACGACCAACGCGTAAATGGCTTGCGTCATCCGGCCGGCGACAAGCGCATGCCCGGTATGGCCGAGGCTCGCCCTGGTCATGATGGCAAGCGTCATGGTGCCGATAGCGCCGACCGTCCAGCAGTGCAGGCCGGCGCTCAGCGGTATCGCCCGCGGCATCGCGATGGCGCCGGCGACGATCACAAAACCGATTGGCACGAACGCGTAGCCGAGATGAAGAATGAGGACCAAAGGATCGCGCGTGGTGCGGTCGCCAGCCCAGCGCGCCAGGCGCACCGCCTGACCGACGCCGGCCACAAACAGCAGCACCGCCGTACCGTCCCAGCCGGGAAGGACAATCCAGAGCACCAGCGCGGCAACCGAGACCGCCAATACGCCGACGTCGAAGCGGCCGAACGGCATCGGCAGCCGGCCCGGGTTCGCGCGCGCCAGCCAATTATGCGTGAAGCTCGGAATGACGCGGCCGCCGATCAGCGAGATCAGCGCGATGGCGGCGGCGATACCGATGCGGGTGCCCAGCGCAGCGATGCCGTTCAAATGGTCCTCGACGTGAAAGACCACGTTGCCGGCGAAGAAGACGAGGACGATGAGGAGCGGCGGCAGATTGCGCCAATTGCGTCCGGCCAGCACTTCGCGCGCAGCCGCCGCGGCGACGAAGAACAGAAAGCTGCAGTCGATGACGGCCGCCGCGAGCGCGCCGATCGGTTGCGAGACGCAGATCGCGACGCGGCCCGCGATCCACAGCGCCACCAACGCCGCCAGCGGCCCGCCCTGTAGCGGCAGCCGTCCGGTCCAGTTCGGAATCGCGGTCAGCAAAAAGCCGGTGATGATTGCGGGAACATAGCCGTACAGCATTTCGTGGATGTGCCAGTCGAGAGGCGAGAACGCGGTGGGTATGGCGATGCCACCGAACAACAACGGCAGCCAGATCAGGATGCCGAGGCCAGCGTAGATCGCACCGAGCAGGAAGAACGGCCGGAAGCCATAGCTCAGGATGGCTGGACCTGAATAAGCGCGAAGGCGGGGGATCGGGCTCATGATTCATCCGCTGCGGCGCGTGGGCGGGCATTAGACTCATATCGGCGCATGCGCAATCCGACACAGGGACGCGCGAGGTGCTCGTCGGCCGCAATGAAGTTCGACCGGACTTTTATTCATCTTATTGTGGTCGAGCCTGGTCTTGCGTTCCCCGCCACGCTTCGCCACATCAGGGAACCGGTGAGGATCGCCATGCCGCGCTCGCAAAAGCCAGCCAGAAAAACCGCCGCCAAGCCAACTGCCAAGCCAGCTGCCAAGCGCAATGCGCGCGCCGGAGCGGCGGCGAAATCCGGCTTGGGCGCGCTGCCGGAGTGGAATCTCGCCGACCTTTATGCCGGGCTGGACGATCCGGCGATCGGGCGCGATCTGGACCGCGCCGATGCCGAATGCGCCGCGTTCGAAACGGCGTACAAAGGCAAGCTCGCCGAGATGGCGGTTTCGCCGACCGCCGGCGCCGCGCTCGCCGACGCGGTGCGGCGCTACGAGGCGCTCGACGATCTGATGGGCCGGCTCGGCTCCTATGCGGGGCTGGTGCATGCCGGCGACACGCTCGACCCGGCGCGCACCAAATTTTACGGCGACGTGCAGGAGCGGCTGACCGCGGCCTCGAC
>JASHXZ010000468.1 GCA_030043285.1 Xanthobacteraceae bacterium
TCGAAAGCCCGCAGCTGGTGCGCATCGCCACCGATTACAACGATTATGTGCGCCCGCCGGTCATTCCCGACATCATCACCATGAATCACGCCCACGACACGCACTACACCGATCATCCCGATCTGGCGATCAAATACGTGCTGCGCGGCTGGAGCGGCACGCCCGACAAGCCGGCGCTGTACGATATGCAGTACCGCGACGTGCGGGTGCGCAACGTGCCGACCAACATCCGCAGCTGGAACGGCGGCACCGAGCGTTACGGCAATTCGATCTTCATCTTCGAGATCGCCAATCTGTGCATCGTCCATCTCGGCCATCTGCATCACACCTTGACCCAGCAGCAGCTCAACGAGATCGGCCGTCCCGACGTGGTGCTGGCGCCGGTCGACGGCGGCCTCACCCTCGACCTCGACGGCATGATGGAGGTGCTCACCGCGCTCAAGCCGTCGCTGATCATCCCGATGCACTTTTTCAATCAGTTCACGCTGGCGCGCTTCCTCGACCGCGCCCACCAGCAATGGCAGGTCCAGCGCGCCGACGTGCCTTCGGCGGTCGTGTCGAAAGCCACGCTGCCGCCGCAGACCAAGGTTTTGGTGCTGCCGGGGCATTGATCTGTTGGCGCGCATTCCAGACGGCATGTTACGGCGTGTGGTTGCAGGCCGGCGACGACTTGATACACTTCGAAGATCATCAAAGACGGATGAGTTTTCCTCAGGCGAGGGTCGAGGGCAATGCTGACGCTTCAACAGCTGCTTTTGCAGTTCAATGGCGCCCGCTGGCAGGACATTGCGCTTGCGGCCGGCAACGTCTTCTTCTGCATTACGTTCATTCCGATGCTTCGCCACCCTGGCAGACCGCCGCTGCTCACGTGCATACCGACCGGACTTGCACTGCTTGCTGGAGGATTTGTCTTCGCAACGCTGCATCTATGGCTCACGGCGCTCACGCAGACGATAGCGGGCCTGCAGTGGCTCGCTCTGGTATTTAAGAAGAGTCTTTACGCCGCGCCCGGCCAGCAAACCTGATCGACAGTCAGTTCGACAAGACACGTTGAATAACGGCGCATCGCTGCCGTCCGCTCTTCGCTTGGAGTTACAAGCAGATCAACCAACGTCTCGATGCAGTGAAAGAAATATCTAAAACTGGCTAGGCGGCGCGATAGTAAGGCCGATCGCCGCCAATGGTGATGCGGTGGCGGCGGCGAACGTCGTTCGCCGGATAGCCGCGAACGCGATGGTTGAGACAGCAATTGTCCCAGATCATCAGGTCGCGGTCGCGCCAGCGGTGCCGATAACAATACCGCGGGTCGTCCATCAGCGCGAAAAGCTCGTCGAGGATCGCCTGCGACGCATCGGGCGCCGCGCCATCGATGCTCAAGGTGAAGCGTGGCGAAAGGTAGAGGGCAGGGCGCCCGGTCTCGGGATGTGTGCGCACGACAGGCTGATGAGCTTGCGGAATCGTCGCCGCGATGCGGCCGCCTTCCTGGCGCGCCGTGTCGTCAAGGGCTCCGGCAAACCGCGGGTTGAGCGATTTGCTCCAGTGGTGCGCAGCGGTCAGGCCGGCCAGCAGCTTTCGATCGGCGGCAGGCAGCGCCTCGTAAATCCGGCGCAGATCGCAGAATTCGGTGTCGCCGCCGCTGGCCGGATTTTGCAGGACATACACGGCGATCGCCTGATAAGGCTCCGCCTTGTGCGAGGCATCCGAATGCCAGCATTCGGCATTGTCGACGACTGCGATCGCCGCAAGGTCCGGCAGCGCCTCGTTGGTCATGACAAGGACGCTGGAATCCTCGGGATGCAGGAACAGCATCTGGTCGGGCGTCGTGCGCGCGTCGCTTTGGCGAAGACAAGCAAGCGGCGGCCGGTGCGCGTCGGCGGTGGGCCTTTGGTAGGTTTCGAGCGGCCCGAACAGCCGGCCGAAAGCGGCAAGCTCCGGCGCCGACAAGACCTGATCGCGAAAGATCAGAACCGGATACGTCAGGTACGCGCGCTTGAGCGCTCGCAACGCCTCTGGAGCCATCGGCCGCGCGCAATCAAGGCCGGTGATTTCCGCCGCTGTTGGACCGAGGGGATTGAGGGTAAAGACCATCGGCGCAGGCGTGCTGGGAACGGGCATGGCGATTCGCCGCCGTTGTAACGTCGCCCATGGCGCTGTCTCGCGCAGTTATGGTAAACGCTCGGTTAATGTAGGAATTGTCCCAATGCTCAGCACCGAACAAAACGATCGCATCACCCGCAGCGGGCCCGGCACCGCGGCTGGCGCGCTGCTGCGGCGCTATTGGCAGCCGGCCGCCTTGGTGGATGAGCTTTCCGGCAACCGGCCGGTCAAGCCGGTGCGGCTGTGCGGCGAAGATCTCGTCGCCTTCAAGGACGACAAGGGCCGCTATGGCCTGATCGGCCGGCACTGCCCGCATCGCGGCACCGATCTCGCCTATGGGCGGCTCGAGGACGGCGGGCTGCGCTGTCCGTTTCATGGCTGGCTGTTCGACGTCGGCGGCCGCTGCCTGCAGACGCCGGCCGAGCCGGACAACAGCAATCTCGCCGCCAACATCAAACAAAAATCCTATCCGGTGGTGGAGAAGAGCGGCATCCTGTTCGCCTATCTCGGCCCCGGCGAGCCGCCGGCGTTTCCGCATTTCGACTGCTTCGTCGCGCCCGACACCCACACCTTCGCCTTCAAGGGCATGATCGATTGCAACTGGCTGCAATCGCTCGAGGTCGGCATCGACCCGGTGCACACTTCGTTCCTGCACCGTTTCTTCGGGGACGAAGATCCGGAGCGCGGCTACGGCAGGATGTTCCGCGACAAGTCGAAAGATTCCGAGATGCCGATGACGCGGATCATGCGCGAATTTCCGCGGCCGCGCATCGAGCTCGAGCCGACCGATTACGGCTTTCGTCTGATCACGCTGCGCCAGATCTCCGACGCCAACGCGCATGTGCGCGTCACCAACCTGATCTTTCCGAACGCCTTCATCATTCCGATGAGCCGCGAGATGACGATCGCCCAATGGCACGTGCCGGTCGACGACCATAAGCATTACTGGTATGCGATCTTCACCTCGTTCGGCGCGCCGGTGAACAAGGACGAGATGCGCCGCCAGCGGCTCGAGCTCTACGCGCTGCCCGATTACGTGCCGCGCAAGAACAAGACCAACGATTACGGTTTCGATCCGCACGAGCAGGCGCACGCGACCTTTACGGGCATGGGCGCCGACATCAACGTGCACGACCAGTGGGCCTGCGAGTCGATGGGCGCGATCGCCGATCGCACCCAGGAGCATCTCGGCACCTCCGACAAGGCGATCAGCGCCTATCGGCGGCTGCTGCGCCAGGCGCTCGATGAAACGGAGAACGGCGCGCAGCCCTTGATGGTGCTCGATCCGGCGGAGGCCAAAAGCATCACCGGCCCGGCCTGCGTCGACGGTATCGGCCCGGCGGCCGACTGGCAGGGCTACTGGCAACGCACCGAGCAGAGCCGGCAGGACACGAAAAGCTGGAAGAATGGGCGGTGAACTCGTCTTTAGTGATCAGAGAAAGCCGTCGATCGCAACGGCCAGCGTTTTTCCGAACAAATCAGCGTGTCAAGGGTGAAACCGCTTCGCGGCGCGCCGAAGGCGCGCCCTTGACACGCTGATTTGTTCGGAAGTTTTTGCTGCCGTTGCGATCGACGGCGCCATGCGCTCAGCTGAATGTCTTTAGTTCGATGCCTCCACGCCACTCCGCTCCAACAAATAAAACCTTCG
>JASHXZ010000469.1 GCA_030043285.1 Xanthobacteraceae bacterium
CTGTCGAGGTGCTGGCCTCGGAAGAACTGTTCTATGTGACAGCCGATTTGGACACTTCGCCCATCGCCCTTGCCGATGCGGCGCGGCGCCCACTGCTGATGCCCGGTCCTGGCAGCGCCTGTCGCCGCATCGCCGAGGAAGCTTTCAAGAAACACGACCTGACCGTCGTGTCGATTGGCGAAATCAACACATTGAGCACGCTGCACAGCGCCATCGCTTCGGGTATCGGCAACGCGATCCTCTCTTGGGCTGCGGCTCACAACGGCGGGCAGAGAAATGCGCTCAACTGCCGGCGCGTGGCCGATGCGGAACTGACCCGGCCAGTCGCACTGTGCTTTGCCGAGGCGGGCCAACGCAGTCCCGCGGTCGAAGCCGTCGCGGAGACTTTGAAAGCGCTGGTCCACGAACTGGCCGAGAGCGGCACATGGCGAGGCGTGTCGCTGATCAAGCCCAGCCGCAAGCCGGAGCACGCGCCGGTTCCGCAATAGATAGCGCGGATGCAGCAAGCGTCGTCCAGAACGCGCGGTGCACTATTGAGGAATGGCGGTCAATCCGCCCAGGCGCAGCAAGGCGAACAGCCGCCTTGCAATCGGATGGCGAGAACAGCCTCAATTGGTGGTCTATCGAGATTCATAAATAGCCGATTGTGTCACCGCGGCAGTTTCACCACCCGTGAGTGCTTGAGCAGGCCATTGAAGCGTACGGCTTCCGATTGCAGGAATTTTCCGAGTTCCTCCGAGTTCATATAAAAGATCTCTATACCGAGCTTGGCGAAGTCGGCACGCACTTCCGGCAGGGCCAAAGCCTTGGCGACTTCTCCGTCCAGGCGCGCAATGATCGGCGCCGGCGTGCCACCGGGGGCCATGATGCAAATCCAGGCGTCGATCTGCATCTGAGGCAATCCCGCTTCCGCCGACGTCGGTATTTCGGGCGCGAGCGGGGTCCGTTGCGGCGACAGCACAGCCAATGCGTCGAGCGCCCCGCTGCGGACCTGCGGCAGCACCGAAGAGACGGCGCCGACCGCCAAGTCCACCCGGTTTGCCAACAGGTCGGGTATGACTTGGCTGATACTTTCGTAGGGCACGAAGGTGAGATCGATGTCGCCGTATTGTGCGAGCATTTCCGCCCCGAGGTGATTGGGCGAGCCGATCGTCGGAATCGCGATGCTGACCGACTTCGGCTTCTGCTTGGCGATTGCGATGACGTCGGTGATGGTCTTGGCCGGAAAAGCCGGCGCCGCAACGAGCAGCATTTTCGAATCCGCCATCATCGACACCGGCACCAGACCACGCGCGTAGTCGAAGCCGGGATTTGGCAATAGCGTCGGGTTGACGGTCTCATTGGTGCTGGTGACGAGAAGCATATGACCGTCGGGCTCCGCCCGCGCCACGAAAGCCGCGGCAATATTGCCGCCACCGCCTGGCCGATTCTCGACCACGACCGGTACACCGATGGAGGCTGAGAGATAGTTTGATAACCGCCGCGGCACCAGGTCGGGCAAGCCGCCCGCTGCCGTCACCACTTCGAATCTGAGCGGCCTGGTCCCCGGCCAGGCCTCGGCGCCAAACGCGCCCGGCGCCGCACAGAGCGCGCTTGCGAGCACAAAAGCGCAGAATTTCGTCCGTTGCCCGGCTCTCACGTGTGGTGGTCCGTATTTTCCGTGCCCGCGACACGTGTATACTGTGCACGGGTTGGGACGCCCCGGCAAGTCGGCGAAACCGGCCGTTCGATGCGGGACGGCAAACTTCGGTGAAGAGAAGCCGCGTGCGCTGCGGCGTCCTGTTTTTCAGGTGGAGGCCGCTCGTTCATGGATTTGCGTCAGCTTCGTTACTTCGTCGGGGCCGTCCAGGCGGGAAGCCTGTCGCGCGCCGCAGATCAGTTGCACGTGGCGCAGTCGGCGATCAGTCATCATCTCGCCAGCCTGGAGGCCGAACTGGACAAGCAATTGGTGATCCGCGGCCGCAAGGGCATCGTGCTCACCGAGGCGGGAGGCGTCCTATACCGCCATGCGCAGGCGATCCTCCGGCAGCTCGAATCCGCCAAGCAGGCGACCAAGAACGCAGTCAACCTTCCTTCCGGCCGCGTCTCTATCGGCTTTCCAACAGCTTTGGCGCCGCTCCTGAGCTACGCATTATTCGTGCGCGTGCGGGCTATGTATCCGCAGATCGTGCTGAATGTCATCGATAGCAACAGTTCGGTCGTGCGCGAACGGGTGGTCAACGGCCGCCTCGACATCGCCCTGCTCTACGCCGATCGAGATGAGCGCGGTTTTGTCGCCGAGCCGCTGGCGTTGGAGGAACTGTTCTATGTGACAGCGGACCCGGACGCCTCGCCCATCGCGCTTGCCGATGCGGCGCGGCGTCCGCTGCTGCTGCCCGGTCCTGGCAGCACCTGTCGACGTATCGCCGAGGAAGCTTTCAAGAAACGCGAACTGACCATCATCTCGATTGGCGAAATCAACACATTGAGCGCGCTTCACAGCGCCATCGCCTCGGGTATCGGCAATGCGATCCTTTCGTGGGCTGCGGCTCACAACGGCGTTCAGAGAAAAGCGCTCAACTGCCGGCGCGTGGCCGATGCGAAATTGACCCGGCCGATCGCGCTGTGCTTTGCCGACGTGGGCCAACGCAGTCTCGCTGTCGAAGCCGTAG
>JASHXZ010000470.1 GCA_030043285.1 Xanthobacteraceae bacterium
GGCGCGGTTCACGCTCGACAATTACCGCGCCGCCTACGCGAGCGCAGACACCGCGCGGCTGTTCGCCAATTCGCTACAATTCGCGCTCGGCAGTTCCGCGCTTGCGTTCGCGTTCGGTGCCCTGCTCGCCTGGATCAACGAACGCACCGACACGCCGTTCAAATCGGTGTTCTTCGCGCTGGCGCTGGTGCCGCTGATCATTCCAGGCATCCTGTTCACGGTGTCGTGGATTTTTCTCGGCAGCCCGAAGATCGGCATCCTCAATCGCGTGCTGCAATACGCCTTCGGCACCGATTTCGTGTTCATCAACATCTACTCGATACCGGGCATGATCTGGGTCGACGGCCTGCATTATTCGCCGGTAGCTTTTTTGCTGATGAGCGCCGCTTTCCGCTCGATGGATCCGTCACTCGAAGAATCGGCGCTGATGAGCGGCGCCACGCTGCCGCAAATCACCTTTAGGGTGACGGTCCGGCTCGCCTGGCCGGCCACCGCCGCCGCGCTGGTGATCCTGTTCGTGCGCGCGCTGGAATCGTTCGAGGTACCGGCGCTGCTCGGCCTGCCGGTCGGCATCGAGGTCTATACCTCGGCGATCTATGACGCGATCCATTCCTATCCGAGCCAGGTCGGCCTCGCCTCGGCCTACGGCCTGATGCTGCTCGTCATCACCTCGCTGTGCATCTACCTCAACGCCCGCATCAGCCAGCACGGCCGCCGCTATTCCACCGTAACCGGCAAGGGCTTTCGCCCGCGCGTCATCGGCATCGGACGCTGGCGCTATCTGACTTCAGCGATCTTCATCGTCTACGTGCTCCTGGTCATCGTGCTGCCGTTTCTGGTGTTGCTGTGGTCGTCGCTGCAGCGCTTTTACACGGTGCCGTCGCTGGCCGCGCTCAAGCACCTGACCTTCGCGTCGTATCGCAGCGTGCTCGCCTATCCGGAGATCGGCACCGCCATCCGCAACAGCATCGCGCTGTCGCTCGGCAGCGCCACGCTGATCATGCTGGCGACCTCGGCGCTGTGCTGGATCGTGGTGCGCACGCGGCTGCCCGGACGCTGGCTCATAGACAATCTGGCGTCGCTGCCGCTGGTGTTTCCCGGGCTGGTGCTCGGCCTCGCCATCATGGTCTGCTACCTGGCGCTGCCGATCGGCATCTACGGCACCATCTGGATCATGCTGATCGCCTATGTGACGCGATTTCTGCCTTATGGCATGCGCTACAACGCGGCCTCGCTCTTGCAGGTGCACCAGGAGCTCGAGGAATCCGCCGCCATGAGCGGCGCTTCGTTCGCCGCGACCTTCACCCGCATCGTGCTACCGCTCTTGAAACCCGGACTGATCGCCGGCTGGATCTACATCGTCATCGTTTCGATCCGCGAACTGGCGAGCTCGATTCTGCTGTATAGTCCGGGCACCGAAGTGGTTTCGATCACGATCTGGGAATTGTGGCAGAACGGCCAATACGTCGAGCTGTCGGCGCTTGGCGTCGTGATGATCCTGGTCTTGCTCTGCTTCGTGGTCTTGGCCCAGTTCATCGGCCGGCGGTTCGGCGTCGCCGAGGCGTGAAGGAAGCACATCGTGTTGCGCGTCAAATCCCTGCACACCGAATACGCCGGCGCCAACGGCCAAGTCGTCAAGGCCGCGCAGGACGTATCCTTCGAAGTGCCCGACGGCGAGCTGTTCACGTTGCTTGGCCCGAGCGGCTGCGGCAAGACGACGACCTTACGCTCCATCGCCGGACTGGAGCGGCCGCGCACTGGCGACATCGAAGTCGGCGGCCGCGTCGTGTTCTCCGCGGCAAACGGCATCTTCGTTGCGCCCAACCGGCGCAACTTCGGCATGGTGTTTCAGTCCTACGCCATCTGGCCGCATATGAATGTGTTCAAGAACGTCGCCTTCCCGCTCGAGGTGCGCAAACCCCGCCCGAGCAAAAAGGAGATCGAGACCAAGGTCATGCGCGTGCTCGCGGCGGTACAGCTTGCCGAGCTCGCCGATCGCGATGCCACCAAATTGTCCGGCGGTCAGCAGCAGCGGCTGGCGCTCGCGCGCGCGCTGGTGATGGAGCCGCAGCTTCTCCTCCTCGACGAGCCGCTGTCCAATCTCGACGCCAAGCTGCGTGAAAAGATGCGCTTCGAGCTCAAACGCATCCAGCGCGAATTGGGCCTCACCACCGTGTACGTCACCCACGATCAGGGCGAGGCGCTGGCGCTGTCGCATGAAATCGCGGTGATGAGCGACGGCCGCGTCGTCCAGATCGGCTCGCCGCGCGACATTTACGAGCGGCCGCGCAACAAATTCGTCGCCGATTTCGTCGGCAACACCAATTTCATCGGCGGTACCATCATATCCGCCGCGGCCGGCAACGGCCGTTGTCGGGTCTCGACCGCGCTCGGCGAGATCAACGTGCAATGCATGGAGGATCTTGCCAAGGGCGCGTCGGTCGTGGTGTCGGTGCGGCCGGAGGATGTCGAGCTGTCGGAGACGCCGCCGGCGCCTGCCGAGGACGACAATCTGTGCAGCGGCACGGTTAACGCCAAGGTTTTCCTCGGCGATTATCTGGATTTCCAGGTCAAGGTCGGCGAATCGGTACTGCTGGCCCGCGTTCACCCCTCCTTGCGCACGCCGACCGGCGACCCCATTCACGTGCGCATGCGGGCGGAGAAATGCGTTGCCATTGCCGAAGCCGGTCGGCTATCGAACTAGCGGATTAAGGGAGAGCCAAATGGCCAAGAACGCCATCGTTTCCGAGGACTTAGCCAATAAGTTTAAGACCGAGAAGGAAACGCCCTATACGCGTTGGGTCAAAGCCGAGGGGCTCGACATCATGTCCTCGCTCTATGTGAGCAATCTGCGCACGGTGGAGCTCAAGCCCTGGGCGCGGCGCGGCGGCAATGCGGTGTTCCTCAACCACGACGCCTCGCGCACCTCGAACGACTGCTACGTGATGGAAATCCCGCCCGGCAAGAGCCTCAACCCGCATCGGCAACTCTACGAAGAGATGATCATGGTGCTGTCGGGCCGCGGCTCCACCACGGTCTGGAACGACGCCGGCGCCCGCATCACTTTCGAGTGGAAGGAAGGCGCGCTGTTCGCCATTCCGCTCAACTGCAATCATCAGCACTTCAACGGCTCGGGGCGCGAGCCGGTGCGCTACGTCGCCGTCACCAACGCGCCGCCGGTGATCAACCTCTATGAAGACATCGATTTCGTCTTCAACACCAAATACGACTTCAAGGACCGCTTTTCCGGCGAGCCGGATTATTTTTCGTCCAAGGGCGAGCAGAAGGGCTTTTTGCTCACCACCAATTTCGTGCCCGACGCGGTCAATATTCAGCTGATCACCGCGGCCGAGCGCGGTGCCGGCGGCGGCCATATCCGCTTCAATCTCGCCCGCGGCTCGATGAACAGCCACATCTCGCAGTTCCCGATCGGCACCTACAAGAAGGCGCATGCGCACGGGCCGGGCGCCCACGTCATCGTGCTCTCGGGCGAGGGTTATTCGCTGATGTGGCCGGAAGGCGAGGAGCCGCAGCGCTACGAGTGGGAAGTCGGTACGCTGATCGTGCCGCCCAACATGTGGTTCCACCAGCACTTCAATTCCGGCGCCACGCCGGCGCGCTACCTCGCCTTCAAGCACGAGGGCGTCGCCATCCGTAACGCGCAGGGCGTGCCGAAAGCCTGGATCAGCCGGCGCGTCGGCGGCGATCAAGTCGATTACATCGACGAGAAGCCGGAGGTCCGGCGCCTGTTCGCCAGCGAACTCGCCAAGCGCGGCGTCTCCCCGCGCATGGACGCGGCCTACGCCAAGGAACAGGCCGATCTCGGCATCAAGACGGCCTGACAGCGATCGTCATTGCCGGGCTTGACCCGGCAATCTATGCTGGCTTCGAGCAACAAAAGCATGTCGGCCGGGCATTCCTGACCGCAGTGAATGCAGCAATTGGCCATGGACCGCCGGGTCAAAGCCGGCGGTGACGATGTCGGGACGATGAAGCCAGCGCCGTTCGAGTACCACGCGCCGCGGCAGCTGAAAGATGCCGCCGAGCTGTTGGCGCGCCTGCCCAACGCCAAGCTGTTGGCCGGCGGACAATCGCTCGTGCCGATGATGAATTTTCGCTACGTCATCGTCGATCATTTGATCGACCTCGGTGGCATCGACGACTTGCGCGGCGTCGCCGTGGTCGATGGCGCGTTGCGCATCGGCGCCATGACGCGCCAGCGCGACCTGGAGTTTTCACCTGAGGTCGCCAAACACTGTCCGCTGCTGGCCGAGGCGCTGCGCCATGTCGGCCATCGCCAGACGCGCAATCGCGGCACCATCGGCGGCAGCTTGGCGCACGCCGATCCGGCCGCCGAATTACCCGCGGTGTGCGCCGCCTACGACGCGACCATCCACGCCGTGAGTGTTCGCGGCATTCGCCAGATCGCGTGCCGCGAGTTCTACACGGGCTTCATGGCAACCGCGCTGACGGCTGACGAGATGATCGCCGCGATCGATCTGCCGATCTGGCGTCTTGGCCACGGTCACGGCTTTCACGAATTCGCCCGCCGTCAGGGCGATTTCGCCATTGCGGGCACCGCTGCGCTGCTCGACCTCGGCGCCGACAACGTGGTGCGGCGTGCGGCGCTGACGCTGTTCGGCGTCACGACTTCGCCGCTGCGGGTCGAAGCCGCCGAGGCGCGGCTCGTCGGCAAACCGCTCGATGCGGCTGCGATCCGGGCCGCCGCCGCGGCCGCATGGCTCGTCGAGCCGATTTCCGATATCCACGCCGGCGGCGACTATCGGCGGCATCTGGCGCAGGTGTTGAGCGCCCGCGCGCTCAACGACGCAGCGCGGCGCGCCGGCGTCGAAGCGTGAGTTTTGGGCGTATGGGCAAACAGGCGACACGCGTCATCGTCAACGGCAAATCCTATGCCCGCGTCGTCGACGCGCGGCTGACGCTCGCCGACTTCCTGCGCCATGAGCTCAACCTGACCGGCACCCATCTCGGCTGCGAGCATGGCGTGTGCGGCGCCTGCACGGTGCTGGTCGACGGCCGCACGGCGCGCTCTTGCCTGATGTTCGCCGTGCAGGCCAGTGGCTGCAAAGTGACGACGGTCGAGGGCCTCGCGCCCGACGGCCAACTGTCGGTGCTGCAGCAGGCCTTCATCGATAATCACGGCCTGCAATGCGGCTTCTGCACGCCCGGCATGCTGATGACCTTGACCGAGCTGTTGCGCGATACGCCGGATCCGAGCGAGCAAGAGGTGCGCGAGGCGCTCACCGGCAATCTGTGCCGTTGCACCGGCTATGCGGGCATCGTCGCCGCGGCGCTCGACGCCGCGCGGCGGTTGCGCGGCGCAGCCGCCAAGCCGGGAGCGTCGTGATGGGCGCCAAACACTTCGGCGCCCGCGTGGCACGGCTCGAGGACCCGGCGCTCCTTGCCGGGCGCGGCCGCTTTGT
>JASHXZ010000471.1 GCA_030043285.1 Xanthobacteraceae bacterium
CGGGCGATAGAACGGCCCGTCGAAGGTGCCGCCGGCTTCGAGCTTGGCGCCGGCGTTCACCGTATCCTTGACGATACCGTGGATGCGCTCCACCTGCGCGCGGCTGATGACCGGTCCGAGCGCCACCTGACCGAGCGGATCGCCGACCGGCAGATGCTTTGCCTTAGCCACCAGCTTTTCGGTCAGCGGCGCGGCGATCCGGTCGTTGACCAGCACGCGGCCGGTTGTCATGCAGATTTGGCCCTGATGAAACCAGGCGCCGAAAGCGACCGCCGAAGCTGCCGCGTCGAGATCGGCGTCGTCGAGCACGATCACCGCGTTCTTGCCGCCCAGTTCGAGCTGGACTTTCTTTAGATGCTTGCCGGCGAGTTCGCCGATCCGGCGACCGACATTGCTCGATCCGGTGAAGGCGACCATCGCAATATCGGGATCGGTGCAGATTGCTTCGCCGGCCTCGGCGCCGCCGGGCAGCACCTGCAATACGCCCTTCGGCAGCTCGGCCTCCTCGAACATGCGGGCAATGACAAAACCGCCAGTCAGTGCCGTGCGCGGATCCGGCTTGAGCACCACGGCGTTGCCGGTCGCCAGCGCCGGAGCAACGGCTCGGCACGACAAAATAAGCGGAAAGTTGAACGGCGAAATGATGCCGATCACGCCGCGCGGCAAGCGACGCGCAATGCTGATGCGACCCGGATCGGACGGCAGCACGAGCCCCTGCGGCTCCGTGCACATCGCCGCGGAGCGATACAGGATTTCGCTCACCATGTGGATTTCAAACCCGGCTTTGGCCGGAATGCCGCCGGTCTCCCGCGCGATCCACGGGATCAGTTCTTCCTGATTGTCTTCCAGAATTCGTGCCGCCTTGCGCAGAATGGAAGCGCGCTTCTCATAAGGTGTCGCCGCCCACGCCGGCTGAGCGGCGCGGGCTTCCGCCGCGGCGCGGCGCACGTCGGCGGCAATGGCATTCCCGACACGCGTGATTGTGGCGCCGGTCGCCGGCTCCATGACATCCAATGAGCCACCGGCGGCACTGCGCCATTCGGCACCAAACAGTTGCCCACGCCATTTCGATTCGATCATGAACTTGGGTGCCGGTACGTTCATTTCCCCTCCCTTGCTTTTTTGTTGCACCTGAGCCGGTGAATGTCGGCGCGAACAGCGGCAGCTCGCTAACGGCCGGATGCCCTATGGACTATGATTACAGGTTATCGTGCAACCCTATGTGTCGTCCACTGTACAAATTCTCGGACCTTGCTCGATAATCGATCGGATGCAATGTGATGTCCGATTTACCCGGAATGTATTCCAGACGACAGGGGCGACCCCGATTTTATTCTATCAGGCCCTATAGCTCATGCGCCGAGCTCGGGACGTTTGTGCCATCAGGAAATTTCCCTGTTGTCAGGGAATTATCCTGCAGTGTGTTTTGATATGACCGCGTCGTGTGCCGGCCTCGTCGTGCGCGTCCAGGCTGCAATCGACGATCAACTGGCAGCTGGTGCGAAGCTGCTGGTGGCCAGACGAGGTATTGCTCGCGGGCAGCCTCGCTTCGATGCGAGCGGCACTTACATCGACATGCCTGTCGGTGGGCCCGGCTCGACCTTCGCGGCCGTTCCCGCACCGTCCGGGGCTTGGTCCGGGATTTTTGCCAACAGATGCACCGTGCCGTTGTCGTTGAATTCGACATGCAGGCGGAAACCACCGTTGGCGTCGCTGCCGCGATACTCCCAGGTCTCGTCCTGCTGATCGTCCATGGCCTCGCCGCAATCGTTGAACTGAACGACGCGCCACGGCTCGCCGAACAACGCCCGCATGTCGGCTTTGGTCGAGCGGCCGGGAACGATTTTGCCGAGCTCGCCGATCTGCTCGCGGCTGAGGCTGCCCGCCGGGGAGGGCGCAACGTTTGCGGGTTGCGCGGCAAGAGCCGCGAGCGACCACAGCGCCGCCAACGCTGCGAAAGCGAACGATTTGGCCCGCATGGTTTGCCTCCTGCGCTTCACTTTGCCTGCGGCGCCGCCACCTTTAGCGCGTCTCCCGTCAACGACAGGATCGTGACACCGGAGCCGGCGCGGTCGGCGGCGTAGATGTAGCCGCGGTCGTCAAGCTCCACATAGTCGTTCATGGTTGCGTTGTGACAGGTCGTGGCGCCATTGATTTTGGCGCAGGACGCGATGGTGTTCTTGTTCGGCGCCTGGATGTAATAGGCGATCGGCCGCGGGTTGCGCGGATCGCGGATGTCCCAGAAGCGCGCGCCGGCATTGAACCACGATACGCCGATGATCTTGCCGTAATACGGCGGATAGATCGCTTCGGTCACCGCATGGGCGCCCAGGCGTGCGCCCTTGTTGCAGAAATCGCCGGGCGATTGCGGCACATTGAGCGTCGCCATCGGCCACGGTGCGGCCTCGTCGGTGATGTCGAGAATCCAGGCCTCGTGCACCGCCTGGCCGAGGCAATTGTTGGCGGTCGATTCCGAACTGACGATGAGCAGATTCTTCTTCTGCGGACTGCCGTCGCCATAGTGCGCCTGCTCGGCCGGCATCGGCACGCCGAGCACCGGCATCGCGCTGTGGCCGCCGTTTTCCCGGTTCATGGCGATGACGCCGACCTGCGGATAGAGCATTTCCGCCTGCGTCGGCCGCGTCGCGCAGTTCGGCGAGGCGGTCGGTAAAGTGCAGCCGGTCAGGAGCTTCTGCCGGTCGACGATCTGGATGACGCCATCCTTGCCGACGCCGTACGGCATATAGAGGCGGTTGACTTGCGGCCCCATGGAAATCGGGCCGTGAATTCCGCTCGGCGGATTCTTGTTGCCCTCGTAGCAATTCGGCCCCGGC
>JASHXZ010000472.1 GCA_030043285.1 Xanthobacteraceae bacterium
CAGGCCGACGATGAAGGCCAAGGACCAGGCTCGATCGTTACTCTGCGGTTGCAGCAAACCAGCCACGATGCCAGTTATTCCGGCGATGCGGCCGTTGAGGCGCATCAGCAGGACGGCGGCAAGTCCGATCAGCGCGCCGCCAATCGCCGCGGAGATCGGAGTGAAATGCGCCATGCTTTGCCCCGTTGCGATAATTCAAACCCGCGGCGTGTCGTTGCAATGGACCAACAAATCGCGGCCGCCAAACAATATGTCGCAAAATTTTTTAGCGCAACTATTGGCGTCACCTATGCCCGTCGCGCACGTGCGTAAGCGACGGGCGCCAATGCGACGGGCGCATGTGGAGAAATCAACGTCAATGCGGGATGGTGCTGCGGGCGCCGATCAGGCCGCCGGCGTTAGTCTGGTTTGGGCCGGCGGCGCTGATGTTCAGGGGTCTTGTGCAGAGCTGCGCTCAAGCGCGATGGCCTGTGCGCCGCCGCGACGCACCGTTGTATTCGCTACCAGCATTTCGGCGGGCACTGGTAAAACTGACTCGGCACGCCCGCCGCCGAATTTCCGTAATTTGGCGCATAATCGTAGTAGGCGCCCGGCGCCGAATATCCGTAGCCTGGCGCCGCATAATCGTAGTAGTTGCCCGGCGCCGCGTAGTCGTAGAAGGCGCCCGGCGCCCCATAATCGTTATAGGCGCGCGCCCGCGGCGGAACCTGATTGGGGTGCGTTCCATAGACGCGGTGGGCGCCGTAAGGAAGCCCGGCGTATTGTGCCAACGCCGGCGCCGAGCCAGCAGCCACAGCGGCAAATGCCAGCGCCGCAGCGACGACCTGTTTGTTGAATGACTTCATGACGCATCTCCTTTTCGACTGGGGCCTCAAAAAAATCGGGCAAACTCCGGTCTGGAGCCGCCCGGACTGTATTCAACCGAGGCTGCAGATCGATGGAGTGGGTAAGGTCCTTCCCAATCCTGGGAAAACACACGATCAAACAATCTTTGCCTCGCCCTGGCCTGGATGGAAGGACCAAATCCATGACCAGCAGACTGCAATGTGCCATCGGCCAAGCGCACCCGCTTGTCGAAAATTGATGAAACTTTTCAATATTGTATGAGTTTCCGTTGACGCAGCCGCGTCATCAATCTCGATGCCACCAACCTCAACACAGTCGGTGAAACCGGCCGCGTCGAGATCAAAGCAATGTCAGCGCGCCGCACGAGCATTGCTCCGGCGCGCTATATCGCCTGCAACGCGAATTGCTTCTTTGCTTATTTGGCGGAGATGGCCGGTTATCGGAACGTGAAAACCGACGAAGTAAATGCCTGCATTGCCATTGTTCTGCTCAATGCCGGGCGCAATATCGTCGCTCGCCAAGAAGCTTCGATAGTTCGGGCGATATCCGGTGGCGAAAACAATGGCGTCGAACGAGCGCTTCTCGCCATTAGTGAAGACGACGCCGTCGTCGGTCATCGTCGATATGCCCGGCATGACCTTGATCGCCCCCTCGGAAATCTTTTTAGCCGTGCCCACGTCAAGGACTGGAATCTTGTGCGATTTCGCTACCTGCTCGAAGATACCCTGCTTCGGTCGCTTGATTCCGAATTTTGCCAAGTCGCCGAGAGCGAGATCGAGAATGAACGGAATTAACGCGTCATTGGCTCTGGATGGCAGCGCGCTTGCGGCCGTCGCCACCACCTGAATCGGGATGCCAAAGAGATCGCGGGGAACCATGTGAACGCCGTTTCTCACCGAAATGGTCGTTTCCGCCCCGCCTTCCGCCAAATCGAGCGCGATCTCTGCTCCTGTATTACCCATTCCAACCACCAAAACACGCTGCTGCCGAAATGGCGCGGAATCGACGTACTCCGCGCTGTGCAGAGCCCGTCCCTTGAAATTTTCACGTCCCGAAAAGCTCGGCATAACCGGATCAGTATTCATCCCCGACGCAATCACCACAGACTCGGCGTGAAAAGAATTCCTCTCGCTTTCTACGATCCAGGCGTCTGCATCGCGTCGGACCGAACGAACAGTCTCGCCAAATCGAGGCTTTATATCGAAGCTGACCGCGTAGCTTTCGAGATATCGAACCACTTCCGCCCGCGGAACGTAGCGAGGATAGCTCCGGTCAAGCCGTCGAAAGGGCAGAGATGAAAAGCGCTTGATCGTATGCAGGTGGAGCCGCTCGTAATGACGACGCCATGCGGCACCGACCTGTTCGTCTTTTTCGAGGATGATGAAGTCGATACCCGCTTTTCGCAGACAGGCCCCCACCGCAAGTCCCGCTGGACCCGCGCCAATGACAGCAACGTTCGTTTGCTCCATTTGGTCCTCCCGTTTGGTTTAGATTACCACAATGACGACCCCACCGGGAGTGCGCGTTGGCACGTTGCTGTTCCGGTGCATCTGCCTTGCGGCAAAGCCGAAAACACGCGAATATAAAATTCATCTGATTGCGCGGTTACGGCACTGTCGGCCGCTCCTCCGTGCGGGCACCGGCGGTTGCCTTGCCGAACTTAAGGCAACACAAATCGCCTCCGGGGGAGGTCATCGATGGCCGCTCACTTATGGGAAAAATCTTATCCATCGGGTGTGGCGTGGAACGTGCCGCTGCCGCCGGCGGTCGCGATCGAGACCATCATCGAGACGGCAGCGGCAAGCTGGCCCGACAAAGTGGCGATCGATTTCTACGACAAGACTTTGACCTTCGCGCAGCTGCACGATCTGGCGGCGCGCGCCGCCAAAGGCCTGCAGGCGCTCGGCGTCGGTACGGGCGTCAATGTCGGCCTGCATCTTCCCAACACGCCGCATTACGTCGTCTGTTTTTTTGCCGTGCTGATGGCCGGCGGCCGCGTTGCCAATTTCAGTCCGCTGGCGGCGCCCCGCGAGCTCAAGTACCAGATCGCCGATTCCGAGGTCGAGGTGATGGTGACGCTCGGCATCCAGGCGCTCTATCCGCAGATCGCGGGCCTCAACGGCACGGCCAAGCTGAGCACCGTCGTGGTGTGCCATCTGGAAGACTTTCTGCCCGAGCCGGCGGTACGGGCGATCGTCGGCCCGCCGGTCGAACGGATCGGCGGCGCCGGTCGGGAGATCGATTTCGGTGCGTTGCTTGACACCGACGGCGCCTATGCCAGGCACCCGCATGGCCCGCTCGCCGATGAGGTGGCGGTTCTGCAATATACCGGCGGCACCACCGGCGAGCCGAAAGGCGCGATGCTCACGCATGCGAATTTTTCCGCGGTGCTCGACATCTACAGCCATTGGATCAGCGCGAGCCCGTTGAACGCGGACGACAGTTCGCTGGTGGTATTACCGCTGTTTCACATTTTCGGACTTTCCTTCATCATGCTGCTGTCGGTGAAGTCCGGCACGCGGATGATCATGCACATGCGCTTCGATCCCGACCGCGCGCTGGCCGACATCACGCGCAAGAAGATCACGATCTTCGCCGGCGTGCCGACCATGTATACGGCACTGATCAATCATCCGAAGATCGGCGAGTTCGACCTGTCGTCGCTGCGGCAATGCGCATCGGGCGGCGCGCCGTTACCGATCGAAGTGCTGCAGCGCTTTCACAAACTCACCAGCGTCACCCCGCGCGAAGGCTACGGCCTCACCGAGACGGCGCCGCTTGCCACCCTGCAGGTGAATGGCGCCGCGCCGCACCCGGGAACGGTCGGGCTGCCGGCGCCGCATACGCTGATCGAGTTCGTCGACATCGAGACCGGAACGCGCGTGCTGCCGGCCGGCGAGAAGGGCGAGATCTGCATCACCGGCCCGCAAGTCATGAAGGGTTATTGGAATAAGCCGGAAGCAACCGCGGACGCCTTCCGCGGCGGGCGTTTTCACACTGGCGACATCGGCTTCATGGACGCCGAGGGTTACGTCACGCTGATCGACCGCAAGAAGGACATGATCCTGACCGGCGGATTCAACGTCTTCCCCCGCAATATCGAGGAAGCGATCTACGAGCACCCGGCGGTCGCGGAAGTAACCGTGATCGGCATCCCGGATGCTTACCGCGGCCAATCGGCCAAAGCCTTCATCGCGCTGAAAGCCGGGCAGCCGGCTTTCAGCTTCGACGAGCTCAAGATCTTTCTCGCCGACAAGCTCGCAAAATATGAAATGCCGACGGAGATCGAATTCCGCGCCAGCCTGCCAAAGACGCCGGTCGGCAAACTGTCGAAGAAAGAACTGGTGGCGGAGGAATTGGCCAAGCGCGAAGCGGCCGCAAGCGCTTGACCCTGCGGTCCGCACTCCGGCACAGATAATGAAGGCTGGGTCGTCCCTCTTAGCCGGTCCGCAACAGCAATAGGCGCCGGAAGCGCCGCAGGGAGAGCGCTTATGCCCGACGCCGTCATCGTCTCCACCGCTCGCACCCCGATCGGCAAGGCCTATCGCGGCGCCTTCAACATGACCCACGGCGCCGAGCTTGGCGGCCATGTGGTGCGCAACGCGGTCGAGCGCGCCAACATCGAGCCGGGCGAAGTCGAGGACGTGATCATGGGCTGCGCGCTTCCTGAGCGCGCCACCGGACAGAATATCGCGCGACAGGCGGCGATCCGCGCCGGGCTCCCGGTCACTGTCTCCGGCATGACGGTGAACCGTTTCTGCAGCTCCGGCCTGCAGACCATCGCGCTCGCGGCGCAACGCGTCATCGCCGGCGAGGCCGAAGTGATCGTCGCCGGGGGCCTCGAAAGCATCAGTCTGGTGCAGGACGGCAAAAGCCTGCCGGCGCCGAGTGATTGGATCGTCGAGCACAAGCCGGCGCTCTATATGCCGATGATCGACACCGCCGACAACGTCGCCGAGCGCTACAAGGTGAGCCGCGAGGCGCAGGATGCCTACGCGCTGGAAAGCCAGCGCCGCACCGCGAGCGCTCAGCAGGCGAAAAAATTCGACGACGAGATCGTACCGTTGCCGACGAACAAGAAGGTCATCGACAAGGACACCAAGGCCGAGAGCCTCGAGCAAGTGACGCTCAAGACCGACGAAGGCAACCGTCCCGACACGACGCTCGCCGGTCTTGCCGCGCTCAAGCCGGTGCGCGAGGGCAAGTGGATCACCGCGGGCAACGCCAGCCAGCTCTCCGACGGTGCCTCCGCCTGCGTTGTCATGGAAGCAAAGCTCGCCGAGCGGCGCGGGTTAAAGCCGCTCGGCACCTTCCGCGGCTTCGCGGTGGCCGGCTGCGAGCCGGACGAGATGGGCATTGGCCCGGTGTTCGCCGTCCCTAAACTGCTCAAGCGCCAGGGCCTCACGATCGAGGATATCGACCTGTGGGAGCTCAACGAGGCCTTTGCCAGCCAGGTGCTCTATTGCCGTGACCGCCTCGGCATTCCGCAGGATCGGCTCAATGTCGACGGCGGCGCGATCGCCATCGGTCACCCCTACGGCATGAGCGGTGCGCGCATGACCGGCCACGCGCTGATCGAGGGCAGGCGGCGCGGCGCCAAGCTCGCGGTCGTTACCATGTGCATTGGCGGCGGCATGGGCGCCGCCGGGCTGTTCGAAATTTAATTAGAGAACGCAGCTCATCATTTAATTAGAGAATGCAGCTCATTTCTGCCAACGAACGCGCTTTGTCTTTCAGAACGAATTTTCGCAGCACACTGGCAGCGATCGGGCAAACGCCCGATCGCCGCCAAGGGGCCGATGTTTGTAGTGCGTAGTTAACCGGCGTTAGTGCAGATCCTTCCAACCGCTCGGCGCCGGGAACGTCGGAGCCGGAGCTGCGGAAGGCGCCACGTAATCGTAAGCGGAGTATCCGCGCGGCTGCACCTGCTGGTGCTGTCTTGCATGGGCCTGGTAAGTGCTTTCGGCGAATGCTGGCGCGGACGCAACGGCCACAGCGGCGACTGCTAACGCGGCAGCGACTGTATGTTTGCTGAAAAGCTTCATGTCACATCTCCTGTTGGCGATTGGGCCCCGACCTTGGGCACCCCGCGCGCGCCGCAATCTGCTGCGCGCTGCTCCCGAGAGATGTGATTGTTGCTGCCCTTTGACTACGGAGCGGATGAGAAACAGTCTATTGCGCTGCAATGAATAATGACGAGCGGATGAATAATGGCATCAGAAAGCGACGTTGGGTGCACCGTGGTACGCACGTTTCTCTTACCATTCGCGGCCATTGCTGTTGAATTGCTGCAGCCGGCCTTCGACTACGGTGCGGATGAGAAACAGTCTATTTCGCAGTAATGAATAATGACGGCCGCCGCAGTTTCCGGCATCAGGAAGCGGCGTTGAGCGACAACGTGGTACGCCCGTCGCTCTTACCGTTCGCGCCGTTGCCCTTTAACTGCGGCGAGCGGGTCCAACGCGCAGCGAGAAAGTCGATGAACGTCCTGGTCTTTACCGAGAGATACCTGCTGTGCGGATAGACCGCGTGCACCGGCGTCTCTGCGGTCGCGTATTCGGACAAGACTCGGATCAGGCGGCCGGCCTGCAAGTCCTCTTCGACGATGAAGTCGGGCGCCAGCACCACGCCGGCGTCCTTGATTGCCAGCGAGCGAAGCGTGTCGCCGTTGTTGGCGAGGAACCGCCCGGTCACCCGCACGACGTGTTCCCGGCGATCCCGATCGACGAAGTGCCACGCGCTTTGGCGCATGGCGTAAGTATAGACCAGGCAATTGTGCTTGGTGAGATCGCTTGGTGTTTGCGGGACTCCGTTGGCCTGCAAATAGGCCGGCGACGCGACGACGGCATGCGCGATTGAACCTAGCTTCCGCGACATCAGGCTCGAATCGGCAAGCTGACCGGCGCGGATGGCGACGTCGAAACCTTCCTCGAGCAGATCGACGTAATGATCATTGAGATTCAAATCGACCGAAACTTCGGGATAGGCAGCGAGGTAATCGGCGACTGTCGGAGTGATGTGACGGAAGCTGAATGACACCGGTGCGGTCACGCGCAGCACGCCGCGTGGCGCAGCTTGCTGGTCGCCGGCGGCGCGCTCGGCGTCGTCCACTTCGGACAAAATACGCAGGCAACGCTCGTAATAATTCTGTCCGACTTCGGTGGCGTTGACGCGGCGCGTCGTGCGGTTAAGGAGCCGCACGCCGAGCCGCTCTTCGAGCGTCTGCACGTGCTTGCTGACCATGGCGGGCGACATGCCAAAATGGCGCGCCGCCGCCGCAAAGCTGGCGGTGTCGACGACCTTGGCGAAAACGGCCATTCCGGTGAAACGGTCCAAGCGCTACCCCACACGCTGAAAATCAGCGCAATCAGTCCTCTCCCTGATCGGCAGCGCTTCGACCCGGCGCGGTTACAGTTCCAGGTATGAACGGTGCCCCGTGAAGTGAGGCGCGCGCACATCATGGCAGCATTGCGCAGCAAGCATGGGGCCGCAGCTAGCCGGGCCTGAATACGAGCTGGATTGGTGGAAACAGGCTTGGCGATGTCAAAATCGCCCGTCGAAACCGTTTGCGTCATGCTCTGTCGTGAGCATCGGCAGAAAGATGCCGCGCAAAGTTCAAGGGGTAAAGGAGCGTCCGGCCGACCCGGAAGCCGATGGTACGCTGGCGCTCGACGCCGCCGGTCTCAGCGGCAAGGATAACGCCGCGTCGCCGCGCCGTTCCGCCACCCAGGTGCCTTCGCAGGCGCCGCTCGATCCATGGCCTTTCCATGTGCCGGTGCCGGTTTCTCCGCTGAGACGGCCGGAAGCGGCAGCCCATGCGTCGCCTGAGCGCACCGACACGCTCACCGTACCGTCACGGCTGACTTGGCCCTTCACCTGAATGTCTTTGTCGTTTCCGTTTACGACCGCGCCATTCGCTATTTGCAGGCGATAGCGGGCGGTTGGGTCGCACTCCCCGACGCGCGTCGTGATCACCACGCTCCAATTGCCGTCATAAGGCGAGCCGGCGAAAGCCGGACTGGTGAAACCGGCGCCGGCCAGCGCCAGAGCGGACGCCAGCACGCCCGCCCGCGACCGCGAGCTTGATACGAGGATACCGAACATCGCGGTGACTCCTGATCCAATGGATTGTTGTTCGTCGACCGATCCTCGACCGTACGCCTCGCCCCGGCTGGTTGACCGTACGTTGCGCCTGCCCGTTCCGCAAGTTTGATTCTCAAGGCACGCGGCCGAATTTCGGTCCATCACGCGACGAGCAATTGAGCGCCAAAAATTTGCTCAACAGAGCTTAACTCGCACCATCAGTTTCACCTTCGCAATCCGGGTTTCTTATAATCGCGCATTCAAAGCAAAAGCGGCACCCCAAGGGGTGCCGCTCCGCAGCGTGTGAACGATCGGAAGGCCGCTTAAGCCTTGATCGCCGCCTTGACGGCTTCCGCCGTGATTGGCAGCGAGCGCACGCGGGCGCCGACGGCATTGTAGATGGCGTTGGCTACCGCCGGAGCGATGACCGTCACCGCCGGTTCGCCGCAGCCGACCGCCGGCTCGCCGTTGCCGATGATGCTGACGTCAATCTCCGGGATCTGACTCATGCGCATCGGCGTGTAGGTGTCGAAGTTGTACTGCTCGAGGTGACCGTCCTTCATCGAGCCCTTCTCGAGCATGGCGAGCGACGCGCCCCAGAAGATGGAGCCCTCGATCTGGGCGCGCACGCCATCCGGATTGACGATGGTGCCGACGTCCATGGCGACGGTGACTTTCTTGAGCGTCACCTCGCCCGTGGCCCGATCGACCTTCACATGGGCGACGCAGGCCGTCCATGTGGGGCTGGAGCGTTCCTGCGAGCTGACGCAGGCGACGCCCATGCCCTCATCCGGACCGAGCTTGATCGCGCCGTAGCCGGATCGCCCCACCGCCGCGCGCAGCGCGTTGGCAAGGCGCTTCGCCCCGCCGACGTTCTGCGGCTTGTCGCCGCCGGCATTGGCGCCGACGCCGTCGAGGAGCCGCAGCCGCATCGCCACCGGATCTTCTCCGGAGGCGTGGGCGATCTCGTCCATGGTGCTTTCGACCGCCCAGAAGGTCCACGCCGGTGCTACCGAGCGCAGCTGGCCGGAGGGCGTCGCGCTCTGCGCCAGCTTGTTCTCGAAATTGCGCACCGTGTGGTCGGCGATCGTGTACCAGTAGTCAGCCCCGTTGACGGTAAAGCCGTCATGCCTGCCCTTGTTGTCGACGGAGGGGACCAGGAAGGCGGGAATGCCCCATTTCGCGGTCGGCCAGGCGCCGATCACGTCGTGCTCCATGGCGATGGCCTTGCCATCAGCGTCAAGCCCGACCTTGACCTTCTGGTAGGTCAGGGGCCGGGTGAAATCCATCTGCATGTCGTCTTCGCGGGCATAGATCAGCTTCACCGGCTTGCCGACCGCCTTGGCGGCGGCGACTGCCGGAATGACCATGTCCGATTCCAGCCGGCGGCCGAAGCCGCCGCCCAGGAAGTGCTGATGGATCAGGATATTCTTGGGGTCGGTGCCGGCAATCGCAGCCGCAATGCCCGTGGTGCGGGTATTGAACTGGTTGCCGGTATAAATGTGCCAGACGCCGTCCTTCTCCAACGCCAGCGTATTCATCGGCTCCATGGGCGCATGGATGTTGATGCTGGTCAGATATTCGACGTCGATGACCTTCGCGGCCTTTTGCATGGCTGCCGCCGAGTCCCCGTTTTTGACGAACAGAAACCCTTCGGTGCCCTCCTTCTGCAGCCGACGCGACTCCGCGATGATCGACTCGTCGGAGACGTTGGCGTTGGGACCTTTGTCCCAATCGACCTTCAACGCCGCCGCCGCCTTCTTGGCGGCCTCGTAGCTGGTCGCGACCGCGACCACCCAGCCGGTTGTCGTCGCAGTCTTATCGTCGACCACGACGGCTTTGACAAAGCCGGGCACCTGCTTGGCGGCGCTGTCGTCGACTGACGTCACCTTGGCGCCGTAACGGATCGGCGGCAAAGCGAGCTTGCCGTACAGCATGCCGGGCACGAAGGAGTCGATGCCGTATTTGCAGGTGCCGTTGGTCTTCGACGGGATGTCGAGCTGCGGCAGCGAGTAGCCGATCTTGGTGTACTGATCGGCAGTCTTGAGCTTGATCGCCTTGAGTTCGTCAGGCGTCCAGGTCTTGTCGGCTTTTCCGCCCGCTGCGATCTGGGCGAAGCTAAGGCTCTTCTTCGACTTGGCATGATGGACGCGCGAGTCGCGCGCGACCAATTCGCCCTCGGGAACGCCGAGCATCGCGGCCGCAGCCTGGATGAGCGCGATGCGCCCGGCCGCTCCGGCACGGCACATCGTGTCGAAGTTCATGCCGGTCGACCAGCTGCCGCCGGTGATCTGCGCGCCGAGGATCGGATCGTTGTACTTCGGGTCGTTCGAGGCGAGGACGACAGACATGTCCTTCCAGGACGCCTCAAGCTCCTCGGCGACGAGCTGCGCCATGGTGCTCGCGATGTGCTGGCCCATGTCGGCCTTGCCGACGGTCACGACCACCTTGCCGTCATGATCGATCGAATACCAGGCGGTCGGCTCGAAGTTGGCAGCGGGTGCCGCCAAGGCGTCCTTGATCTGCGGGAACGCGACATAGCCGAACACGAGGCCGGTCGCAGCCGTCCCGACCAGGAAGCCACGCCGGTTGAGGTTCGCCACGGCGTCAAATTTTTGATGCTTCGTCATGGCTTACACTCCCCGGATGTCGGCAGCCGCGCGCAGAATGGCGCGCTGGATCCGCGCATAGGTCATGCAGCGGCAGAGATTGCCGTTCATGTGCGCGACGACTTCGGCCTTGGTCGGATCGGAGTTCTTGGCGAGCAGCGACGCGGCCTGCATGATCTGCCCGGACTGGCAGTAGCCGCATTGCGGAACCTGCTCGGCGATCCAGGCGCGCTGCAGCGGGTGCTCGCCCTTGGGATCGAGGCCTTCGATGGTGACGATCTTCTTGCCGGCCGCTTGGGAAACCGCGGTCTGGCAAGAGCGCACCGCTTCGCCGTTGAGGTGCACGGTGCAGGCGCCGCACAGGCCCGCGCCGCAACCGAATTTCGTCCCGGTCATCTGCAAGTGCTCGCGGATGACCCACAGAAGGGGCGTGTCATTCGGCACATTCACCGAATGATCGTGCCCATTGATGTTTAAGGTGGTCATATTTCCTCCGCTGGCGGATTCTTGCGCCACGGAGTGCCGCCCGTCAGCCCCGTGGGCTCGCCGGATGTCCGGCGCTCGGCGGCGTGCCCGGCCACATGCGGGGCCGCCTGGACCAAGCTTTATTGCAGTGCAATACGGATGCCTTACGAATGCGGCATCGCCGACAAATGCCGATGCTATCAACGCGCGAGTTCTAGGCAAGAGAAATTCTTATTCTAAAAAGTGACATCGCCGTGAGCGATGCCCAACAATGCCATCGGAAATAAGGTTGGGCCGGTCAAGAGCGTCATTTTCGACTCTGCGCAGCCGCATCCGCTCAACCACCGAAAGCGACCGGAAAGCTGACAGGAGTGTCCGCCAGCCAGGCTTATGGCCGGCTCAGATCGTGCGCTTCAGCCCGCGTGTTGTTTCAGAAAGCTCAAGGTCTTTTCGTTGAACCCGACCACGTTTT
>JASHXZ010000473.1 GCA_030043285.1 Xanthobacteraceae bacterium
CATCTGTTGCAGCTTTTGACGATCGATCTTGCCTGTTGCGGTCTGCGGCAAGCGGTCGACAACGACAAACTCCGATGGAGTCATGTGGTCAGGTAAAATGGTCCGGACTTGGCGTCGAAGCGAACTGATGGATGCGTCGTGCAAGCTCGCAGGCGACTGACCGGGAGCCGGATTGGCGGGCGCATCGCGATTGAGGACGACATAGGCGACAATGCGCACGGTTTCGTTCGGCTGTTCAATCGTGCAGACAGCCGCACCTTCTACGCCCGGCATGCCGACGATCGTGTCTTCCACATCGGGGAGCATGACGCGGAAGCCGCGAATCTTTACTTGCGAATCTGTACGGCCCACGTATTCCAGCAGTCCACTGTCATTGAGGCGGCCAAGGTCGCCGCCGCGAAAAATCCGACCCGCTGATTCTTGTCCAAAACGGCTCACGGTAAGCGCTGCATTGCGCCAATAGCCGGCGGCGAGTGCGTTGCCGCGCACGACGATCTTGCCGACCTCTCCCTGCGCGACCGTCTTGTCCTCGTCGTCCTCGATAGAAACCTTGAGTCCCTCGAAGGGCAGCCCTACCGGTAGACGTCCCTTCGGGACCGGGTCACCGTGGGTGAGGCGCAATTGCGCGATGCTTCCGACTTCGGAAGCGGCGTAGCCGTGGATGAAAACACTCCCAGGTCGGAAATGCTTGCGGAAGGCGGCGAAATCACTTGCCGTTCCGGACTCGCCGCCGATACGAACCACCCGCATGTGCGGGAATTGCCGCCCATCCGGCAAAGACTTGACAAAATTTCGAAAGAACGACGTCCCGGAGATGTAGACCGTGATCTGTTGCTCCGACAGCCAGTCCGCCAGGTGGCCGATTCCCCTTTGCGCCACGGCAAAAGGGCAAAGCGTCGCGCCGCTTAACAGCGCGAGCAGCGATGACTTTATCGCCGAAAGAGTGTTGACCGCAGCGAAATGGGCAATGCGATCCTGCGGCACGATTTCCAGTCCGCGAGAAACCCGGCCAATGTCCTCGATGATCTGCCCATGCGTTATCATCACCGCGTTGGGCAGCCCGGTGCTGCCGGACGAATACGCAAGCACAGCGTTGTCCGCCGAAACACGGATGTCCGGGTTGTCGGCGCTCCCCTCGAGGGTGTGATCAACGAAATCCATCACATCGCAGTTCGCAGGTGCTATCTCGGATGCCAACTGCCGATGAGACGAGTCCGTCACCAACAAGTCGGGCGCTACGTGAGCAATCACCTGACGCAATTGTTCGACTGGATCGGCTGAACGGAGCGGGACCGCGACCCGCCGCGCTTTGAGGACAGCAAGCAGCGCCGCGAGCAGCGGCGAGTCGTTATCCATCAGGATGCCAACGCGGTCCCCTGCAGCGCCTCGGCGTGCCAGAAGCTTATGCGCCAGCCGGTTGGCGCAGCGATTGAGCTCCTCATAGGTAGGTTGCCACAGATTGGAGAGGATAGCCGTCCGCGCTCGATGGGCCGCAGCCGCGCGCTCGAAGCACTCGACAATCGAATGTTGCGCCGCGGCTGCCGGGACTGCGGCAGACCCTGCGGCCTCAAGCTCACTCATGCCGGCTCCCCCAACCCTCGGGACCCAGCCCCCAGGACTACATTGGCTTGTATGAATCTAAGATTCAACCGTATTTTGGCGAGAGGCGAAATTCCCAAGACTCCAAAATAGCTTACAGCAGATTATCGCCAATCGCCGATATGGTCTATTCCCCATCGGCTGCGCTGCGTTGTGACTACAGGGTCCTAATGACGGGTCGTACGCTGCGTGCTAGCACGGCGCAGCTTTTGGACAATCGCGAGAGCCGATGGACTCCGTCTTCAGTGCCCGCGGCGGCGCGGGCGCGATCCCGATCTGGTTCGTGACTGCGCAGACTTATCCCGACGTGCGCAAGCTCATCGGCGCCGACGCCTGCGCCTTCGCCGACGCTGCCGCCTTCGAGCCGAAGCCGGGGCGGCACCTATTGCTGCCGGGCAAGAATGGCCTCGGCGGGGTCCTGTTCGGGCTGGAAGGGGCGGACGATACCAAGGATTTGTTCCTGCCCGGGCGGTTGCCGCAGCATTTGCCGGACGGTGTCTACCGCTTCGCCAACGAGCCGCACGACGCGCGGCTGGCGGCGCTCGCGTTTGCGCTCGGCACCTATCGGTTCGCCCGCTACCGCAAGGTCGAAGCGCGCAAACTCAGCCTCGATCTGCCGCAAAGCCTCGACCGCGACGATCTGGGGCGCACGGTCGAAGCCGTCATCTTGGCGCGCGACCTCATCAACACGCCGGCCAACGACATGGGACCGGCCGAACTCGAAGCCGCGGCCCAAAAGCTCGCGGCGCAGCACGGCGCCGCCTGCAAATCGATTGTCGGCGACGATTTGCTCGCGCAGAATTTCCCATTGATCCACGCGGTCGGCCGCGCCGGCGCACAGGCGCCGCGGCTTATCGATCTGACGTGGGGCGACGCGGGCAACCATCCGCGCATCACGCTGGTCGGCAAGGGCGTGTGCTTCGACACCGGCGGCCTCGACATCAAGCCGGAATCGTCGATGCTCAACATGAAGAAGGACATGGGCGGCGCGGCGACCGCGCTGGCGCTGGCGCACATGATCATGGCGCGCGGCCTCAAAGTCCGGCTGCGCGTGCTCATCCCGGCGGTCGAGAATGCGATCTCGGCTTCAAGTTTTCGGCCGCGCGACATTTACACCTCGCGCAAGGGCATCACGGTCGAGATCAGCAATACCGACGCCGAAGGCCGGCTTGTTCTCGCCGATGCGCTGGCGCTCGCCGACGAGGACAAGCCCGATCTGATCGCGGATTTCGCAACGCTGACCGGTGCCGCGCGGGTCGCGCTCGGCCCCGACGTGCCGCCGTTCTTTACCGACGATGACGCGCTCGCCGACGAGCTTACGGCCAGCGCGGCGCGCGAGAACGATCCGCTGTGGCGGCTGCCGCTGTGGCGACCCTATGAGGCGATGCTGGAATCCAAGGTCGCCGACATCAACAATGTCGGCGGCAGCCAGGGCGGCGCCATTACGGCGGCGTTGTTTATGCGCCGTTTCGTGACAGCGACGTCGTGGCTGCATGTCGACGTGTTCGCCTGGACCGCGTCGGCGCGGCCGGGCCGGCCGGAGGGCGGCGAATGTCAGGCGGCGCGCGCGCTCTACGCGCTGCTCTGTGCGCGGTACGGCTAGAATAGATATGCCGGATTTCGATCCACGCCTGACGCCTGCGCGCGCCGATTTGGCGGCCAAGCGGCTCGAGGGCACAGTGCCCGCGGCGCGTTATGTCGAGGGCAGCGTCCTTGAAGTGATTGCGCCGACCGCGCCGCTGCGCCGCGAGCCGCGACCGGATGCCGCCCTCGACACCGAAGCCCTCAAGGGCGAGCGCGTGACGGTCTATGATGCCAACGAAGAAGGCTGGTCATGGGGCCAGCTTGCGACCGACGGCTATGTCGGCTGGCTGCCCAGCGCGGCGCTGGCGCCGCCCGGGCCGGCGCCGACCGATAAGGTCGCAGCGTTGCGCACGCTCGTCTTTCCCGGCCCTTCGATCAAGCTGCCGCCGCTCGAAGCGCTGCCGCTCGGTGCGACGCTTGCGGTCGCGCATGTAAAAGACCGCATGGCGGTCACCGCGTCGGGCGCTTATCTGCCGGCCGCGCACCTTGTGCCGCTCGATTCCCATGAACCCGATTTTGTCGCGGTGGCGGAGCGCTTCGTCGGCGTGCCCTATCTGTGGGGCGGCAAGACCGCGCTGGGTCTCGACTGTTCGGGCCTCGTGCAGGTCGCGCTTACCGCAAGCGGCATCGCGTGCCCGCGCGACAGCGACATGCAGGAAGCGGCGCTTGGCGAGCGCGTTGCCGCCGCCGGCGATTTTTCCGATTGGCAGCGCGGCGATCTCGTGTTCTGGAAGGGCCACGTCGCAATCGTGCGCGACCGCATGAGCCTGTTGCACGCCAACGCCTTCCACATGGCGGTCGCCATCGAGCCGCTTGCCGACGCGCTTGCCCGCATCAGCGCCGCCGGCAGCGACGTGACCAGCGTGCGGCGGATCGCACGCTAATCGCTATTCTTCTTATCGAGCAAATCGCCGACGGCGGCGCTGATTACCCACCTCAGAGTCACTGCAGCTGCGCGGCAACTCTGGATCCCGGGTGCCGTCCGGGCCTTTGTGGCAAGACGAAAATGAGAACAATGATCAGAGCGAGAATGACGGCTGACGCCAAAGGGCGACTCAGAGCCAGGCCGCCATCGCTTCTCGGCTTGTCGAGAAAGTCTCCGACTGTTGCGCCGAGCGGCCGCGTCAGTATGAAAGCCGCCCAGAACAGAAAGACGCGCGAGATGCCGGTCCAGTAATACAAGGCAGCCAGCACGGCGAGCGCTGCACCAAAGACGAGAGCGCCGCCATCATATCCCAATCCTGTGCTGTCCGCCGTCCAATCGCCGAGCGCGGTTCCCAAGGTTTGCGAAAACGTGATCGTCACCCAATAGAAGATTTCGACTTTCGGCGTTGCGACCGTCTGAACGTCTATCGAGCCGAGAGTGAAGTACCAGAGCGCCAGCGCGCCCAAGACACACGCCAGCAAGATCGACGAGCCTCCGGC
>JASHXZ010000474.1 GCA_030043285.1 Xanthobacteraceae bacterium
GCGACGTGCATGTCGACGCCGAACCGGCTGCCGAGCATGCCGCGCGGCTCGCGGATGCCGTCGGTGCCGTCGATCGAATAGCCGACCGGCAGCGAATGCAGGATGGCGCGACCGTCGCGCAGCGAATGCCGGCTGCCGGCGGCGAGCACGCGGGCGATGTCGCTCTCCGAAACCGTCGAGCCGACGATGTCGACATCGGCGGCAAACAGCTCGCTGGCGAGCCGGCCGGCCGACAACGACAGCACCACGGACTCGATTTCGACCGAGGCCATTTGCTCGGCACTGTCGACGGCAGCCCGGATCGTTTCCTCGGCCTGCGCCAAGTTGACGACGCTGCCGGCCTTCATGCCGCGCGCTTCGGTATGGCCGAAGCCGACGACCTCGACGGCATGGCTGCGGCGGGTCAGCGTCTGCAGCGGCGGATGCGGCCGCAGCCGCGCGATCAGGCACGCGACTTTGCTGGAGCCGACATCGAGCGCGGCAACGAGCGCGCTCCGTCGCGGCGAGATCGGCTTCATTTTCGGCGTGAGGCCGTAATGGAGGGCGCTCATGCGCTGCCCCCCTTCTTCGGTTTGTGATCCTTGAGCGCGTCCTCGCGCGCCTGCGCGGCGGCATCGGACAACCGCACGGTGACCCGATCGGGCAAGCGCAGATCGACGAGCGCGATGTCGCGCGACAAGATCTTCTTGTCGCGATCGAGCGCGACCAGCCGGTCCAGAGCGGAGGCGACGTTGGTCTCCGGCAGCTCGACGTCGATGCCGTTCTGCAGCAGCAGATTCCAGCGCCGCTGCGCCACCAGGATCGACGCCCGCAGCTGCGCGCGAATCTCCGGATAGCGATCGATGACGGCGAGAAAATCTTTCGCCTGATGCTCGGCGCCCTTGCCGACCACGAGCGGCAAAGTGATGTAGCGCCGTTCGACGTAGGCTTCGAGCACGGTGCCGTCGTCGGCGATGACGTTGACGTGCCGATCCTTCTGCCAGAGCGCGAAGGCCTGCCGTTCCTTGATGGTGATCTGCAAGCGGTCGGGATAAAGCTTCAGCACCGCCGCATCGGCGATCCACGGATTCGCCATCAGGCGCGCCCGCGCCGCGTCGGCGTCGAGGAACAACAGCGACGCGCGCCCGGTCACCCCGGCGATGGTGAGAATTTCCTCGCGGCTGATTTCCTTCTCGCCCGAGAGCGACACGGCGCCGATGCGAAACCCGACAGAATTTGCCGCGGCGTCGCGCACGTCCTTGGCCCAGTCGAGCGTCGCCGGCCCATGGCCGCCTTTGACGATGCCGTAGCCGAGTGCCGAAGCGAGCAGCAGCGCCGAGGCGGTAACGCCAACGCCCGGTGTCAGCAACAGGCGCGCGATGCGCATCGATCGGCTTCCGCTTGGCGGCCGCAAGCGATCAAGCCAGGCCGGCACGCGCAGACGAAAGCGCCGGCGAATGCGGCTGCCTCGTGCTTGCCCGGTTTCGTCACCCGCGCGCATTGATCCCCAGCCAAATCCTCGACCGCATCAGCGATTGATCGAGGCGTCCTCCACCATCCAGCGCACCAGTTCGTCGAACGTGATGCCCGCATACGCCGCCAGCTCGGGCACGAGCGAGGTTTCGGTCATGCCCGGCTGCGTGTTGACCTCAAGACACACGAGCTCACCCGTCCCCCGATCGTCATAGCGAAAGTCCGCGCGGCTGACGCCGCGGCAGCCGAGCGCGTTATGGGCGGCCAGCGTGAGTCTGCGGACTTCCTGGTAAACATTTGGTAAAATTGGCGCCGGCAGGAGGTGTTTAGAGCCGCCGGCCGCGTATTTCGCCTCGTAATCGTAGAACCGCGTCGCCGGCACGATCTCGATGACGTCGAGCGGCCGGTCGCCGACCACCGCGCAGGTCAGTTCCTTGCCGGGCACGTAGCGCTCGACCATGACGGTGTCGCCGAACGGCCAGTCGTCGCGATAAAGTTCCTGCGGCGGGTGCGGATGTTCCGGCGTGACGATATAGACGCCGACGCTGGACCCTTCGGCGATCGGCTTGATCACGTAGGGCGGCGTCAGGAGGTGCCGCTGTGCCGCCTCCAAGCGCGAGGCGATCCGGCTTTCCGCCACCGGCACGCCGGCGGCGCGGAACAGCGTCTTGGTAAAATCCTTGCGCATCGCCAGCGCCGACGCCATGACGCCGGAATGGCTGTAGGGAATGCCGAGAACCTCCAACAGGCCCTGCAGCGTGCCGTCCTCGCCGGGGCGGCCGTGCAGCATGTTCAGGGCAACATCGGGCTTGGCCGCGGCCAGCGCCGCCGCGATCTCGCGCGTGACATCGATGCTGCTGACCCGATAGCCGAGCCGGCTTAGTGCGGCGGCGCACGCCGCCCCCGAGCGCAGCGAGACTTCGCGCTCGGCCGACCAGCCTCCCATCAAAACCGCGACATGCTTTGTCATGTCAGGTTGCCGACCTTTCGGGAGCGACTGATTCGCGCCTGCCCCAATAGAATCGACAAATGGCAAAACGTCGAGAGGCAGCGCGTGTCAAACATCGCGCCGGCTGGGGTTCGTAAACTTGGCCGCGTTGCGACCGAGCTACGCCATCACGTTCAGGGCTTTTTGGATCGCCTGGACCAGCTGCGCTGGCTTGAACGGCTTGTACAGCGTGGAGATCGCTCCAGCCTCCGTTGCCATGCTATCGAAACCCGGCATGGTCGGACATTGCCCGCCGAACATGAAGCCCGAGACGGCAATGATGGGCAGGTTGGGATGCCCACGATGAATAGCCTGCGCCGTCGTCAGGCCGTCCATGCCGGGCATGAATACGTCGAGAATGACGAGGTCGACGGCGTTTTTTGCGATCAGATCGATTCCCGACCGACCGCTGTCGGCGGTGACGGGGTCATAGCCGTTGGCGGCTAACAGGATCTGCGTTGCCTCGCGTACGTCCTTGTCGTCGTCGATGATCAAGATCCGAGCCATTGCCAAGCACTCGCGTTGTTACGCTTCGCGATCCGGGCCTATTACGGATGAACGCTTTGTTCCGCGCCTAACGCCGCGGGACCTCCGTGAGTTCCGGCCGCCGTCGCTTTGGCGATCGCCTGCATAAGCTCGCCCGGTACAAACGGCTTTTGCAGACACATCACGTCGGAGAGGTCGGCCTTGAGAGAAAATAGGTCGAGCGCCGTGTGCTCGGAGCCCGCAAGGTGCACGCCGGAAACCGCGATCACCGGAAATTTCGGATTACGCTCGCGCAGTGCCTTGATCAGCTTCACGCCGTCCATCTCCGGCATGAAGATGTCGACGATCGCCAGATCGAACGGTGTCGCCCGGAACGCCCGCAGGCCGGCAAGACCGTTCTCGGCGGTTACGACTTCGAAGCTTTTGGCCCGCAGCGCCAGGGCGACCGCGGTACGAACTTGTGGTTGGTCATCGATAACGAGGATGCGTCGCATTTGAACTTCACCATTGCGCACCCCGCCATGCCAATCCTATCCTACTTTTTGCGGATGAAAATTCGTTTAGGCGTTTTGCTACGAAACGAATCAAACATTCGCGGCCACGCGGAACCGCTGTTGCGGTTCCGGCGCAGTGTCGAGCGCGCTACGCAGCGCACGCGCCAATTCCTCCCTGCGATGCGGCTTTTGCAAGAGAAGCACGCCCGAATCGAGCCGGCCGTGGTGGATCATGGCGCTCTCGGTATAGCCGGACGTGAACAGCACCTTGGTTCCAGGCCTGCGTTGGGCCATCTCTTGCGCCAATTGCGGCCCGTCCATCGAGCCTGGCATGATAACGTCGGTGAAGAGGAGGTCGAATTCCACGCCATCATCGAGCAGCTTGAGCGCTTCGGCCGCGTTGTCGGCCGGTATCACGTGGTAGCCGAGGCTCTTGAGCTGCGTCGTGACGGAGGTGCGAACGAGCGCATCGTCCTCGACTAGCAAAATCGTCTCGTCGCCGCCGCACACCAGGAGCGCCGCCACTGCATCGGTCTGCCGATCGGGCTGCGCGTTCGCTTGCGGAAGATAAAGCCGCACCGCGGTTCCGACGCCGAGCTCACTGTAGATCTTCACGTGACCGCCGGACTGCTTGATGAAGCCGTACACCATGCTCAGGCCGAGCCCGGTGCCTTTACCCACTTCCTTGGTGGAAAAGAACGGCTCGAACACCTTGTCCTGAAGTTCGAGCGGAATGCCGGTGCCGGTGTCGCTCACCACGACCATGACGTAGGGGCCTGGCGTGACTTCGCGGTTGGCGGCGGCATAATCCTCATCGAGGACGATATTGCCGGTCTCGATCATCAGCTTGCCGCCATGCGGCATCGCATCGCGAGCATTCACCGCAAGGTTAAGAACTGCCGTCGTGAGCTGGCTCGGATCGATCATCGCCAGCCGAGCTTCGGCGCTGAGCTTGGTCTGGACCTCGATATTTTCGCCGAGCGTCGGTCGCAACAGCTTGGCCGACGCGAGAACCAGGTCGTTCACATCCACTTCCCGCGGCTGCAACGCCTGTTTGCGCGCGAAAGACAATAGGTGGCTGGTCAACTCGGCGCCGCGCGCGGCCGCTTCGCCGATGAGCCTGGCGATGGCGCTGAGCTCCGGCTTGTCGGCGACGCCGTCGGCCAAGATGTCGATCGTGCTGGTGATGACGGTCAAGAGATTGTTGAAGTCGTGCGCGACCCCGCCGGTGAGCTGGCCGACCGCGTCCATCTTCTGCGCATGGCGGAGCTGCTGCTCGATCTTGGTGCTCTCGGTGACGTCCGACAGCGCATAGGCGACGCCCCTGATGCCTTCGGGTCCGTACATCGCCGCGCCGGAAAAGCTGATTTCGACCAGGGTGCCGTCCTTGCGGCGGCGTTGTACGCGGACGTCGCGAATGGTCTCGCCGGCCATGGCCGCTTCAAACAGACGCTCGTACTCGGCATCGCCGCCTTCCGGCACCAGATTGTACGGCTTGCCGACGGTCTCTTCGGCCGTATAGCCGAAGATGCGCTCCGCCGAGCGGCTCCACATCATGACGGTGCGATCGGGCGCGAGGCAGAAGATGGCCACCGGCGAGGCGTCGATGACGGCGCCGAGCGTTTCCCGAATCTGCCGCTCGGTTTCCACCAGGCGATTGTGCTCGGTCGTGTCTCGGCCGATGAAAAAGTGGCGCTGCGCCGATTCCGACCACACACCCGACCAGACCAGCGACACGATGTGGCCATCCTTGTGGACATAGCGCGTTTCGAAATTGCGTAGCTCCTTGCCGCGGCGCGCCAGCCGCATCTCGTTGCGCGTCGGCGCGAGGTCGGCCGGATGAACGAAATCCGCGGCGCTGCGCCCGATCATGTCTTCCGGCTCGTAACCGAGAATAGCCAGCGAGCTCGGGCTGACGCGGACGAAGTCGCCCTTGCGGTCCGTTACCAGGATGAGGTCGAGCGAGGTCTCGACGATCAGGCGGCGCTCCTCCATCTCGCGCAGATGGCCCTGCCGCTCGGCGGCAAACCAGCGGGCGAGCTGCTCATACAGCACGCCGGTTTCGATCAGCAGCACCAGCAACACGAAGGCCGCAGCCAACAACCCGTAAACCCGGCCGACATAGAAGCCGAGATCGAAGCGTCCGCCGTTGAGAACGGCGCTCAGCGCGATGTCGCACAGCCAGGCGCACATCACGACCATGAGCCACACGTCGAGCACCGTGTGCGGACGGCGCAGCCACAAGGCGAGCAACGCGCCGGCGCTCAACGCCCACACCGCCGACACGACGAAAATCATCGCCGGCGTATAGCCGTCGCCGCGCATGATGGTGGGCAGAAATGATTGCCCGACTGTTGCGATCAGCGTCAGCATCACGACGGATGCGACGACGCCTTGCGCGCTCAATAGCACCAGGTAACGGGCGGAGGCGCCGGAACCGGCCGCCGGCAAGCGGTTGTCCTTGGTCAGCGCATAGACGATGACGGCAATCGGAAAGCCGCCGTGCCAGAACATGTAGAGCCAGGCGGTGCTCTGCGGACCGGCGCCGAGCAGTCCGGTGGCGGAAAACAGGCCCGGAAAGCTCAGCATATGCGCAGTGGCGATAAGCGCGGTGAACAGATAGCCCGCTGCCAGCGCCAGCACGCCGCGGGCCTGCAGAATCGCAAGCTGCGCGAACAGAAACACTGCGGTAACCAGATCGCTGATGATCAGCGCCGATTCGTAGGCCGGCACGAAGCCCCAAACGCGCGGCAGCGGTAGACGGGCAAACGGCGCCGCGATGGCGAATATCGTAACCGAGAGGATAACGGCAAAGAGCGCAATGCGACGATCTCTGCGCTCGGCTATCAGCGTCGACAGAAACAGCGGCGCTTCGGCGGCTTTCGCCTTGCCGGTTTGGCGATTTACCACGGCGCCTCCCGATTTTGCTGGACCGCCCGGCTTGTGCGAGCGAGCGGTCATGCGCTCGTTGTGCGGTCAAACTAAAGCTTGCGCTGTAAACGATGCTTTAATCGGCAAGGCGACGACGGTCGCCGAAGCAAGCGCAGCAGTTGGATTTTTCTGCGCCGCAAACTTCTGTTGTTCTTGGTACATCGCGTCGTCAGCTGTCCCGCGATTAATTCGGTCGCTTTTGAAGCCAGCTAAGCAGATATCAACCAGAATTTATAAGTACACGTTTTTGTCGTTACGTCTTGGCAACGCCGATCCGCTTGATTTCCCATTCCAACTCGACGCCGGAATTGTCCTTGACGCGGCTACGCACCGTTTCGCCGAGGGTCTCGATGTCGGCTGAGCTGGCGTTGCCGAGATTGATCAAGAAATTGCAGTGCATCGGCGAGACCTGCGCGTCGCCGACGCGAAGGCCGCGGCAGCCGGCGGCGTCGATCAGCTGCCAGGCTTTTTGGCCGGGCGGATTCTTGAACGTCGAGCCGCCGGTGCGGCTTTTCACCGGCTGGGTGTCGCCGCGCGATTTGGTGATGCGCTCCATCTCGGCGGCAATGGCGGCCGGATCGCCGCACTCGCCGGCGAACACGGCTTGGGTGAAAATGTAATCGTCGGGCGCGCCGCAATGGCGGTAGGCGTAATGCATGTCGGCGTTGTTGAGCACGTGGACGCCGCCGTGGCGGTCGACCGCGCGGGCGTCGACAAGTACGTCCTTGGTCTCGCGCCCATAGGCGCCGCCGTTCATGCGTAGCGCGCCGCCGACCCCGCCCGGAATGCCGCACAGGAACGCCAACCCGCCAACGCCGGCTTGCTGCGCCGCGCGCGCAACCTTGACGTCGGGCACCGCGGTGCCGGCGCGAATCCTGAGCCCGTCGAGCGCGACCTCGTTGAAGCCGCGGCCGAGCCTGATGGTCACGCCGGGCACGCCGCCATCGCGCACGATGAGGTTCGAGCCGAGCCCGACGACGATCACCGGCACCTCGGCGGAAAGCTGAGACAGAAAATAGGAAAGGTCGGCCTCGTCTTCCGGGATGAACAAAGCCTGCGCCGGCCCCCCGACGCGAAACCACGTCAATTCGGCGAGCGACTGGTTCGCCAACAACCGGCCACGCAGCTTCGGCATGATCGATTTCAGCTCGGCAACGATATCGGCAAAACTCATGCGGCCGCTCCGGCGAGCGAATCGAGCCACGATGCGAGCACGCCTCGCCCGATCTCGCGCACCGCCGGGCCGACTGTGCGGGCCTGCTCGCGCAAATCGCGCGGATCGAGGCCGGCCTTGTTCAACTCGACGGTATGACCGACCAGCCACGCCTCGAAGCGAGCCGGCTCGGTCTCCAGATGAAATTGCAGGGCGAGCTGCGCCGGCGTGCGCGCAAACGCCTGCACCGGGCAATGCGCCGTCGAGGCCAGGGATTTGCAGCCGGCCGGCAGCTCGCAATTGTCGCCATGCCAATGCAGCACCGGCGAGGCGCCGAGCGGCGCCAGCACCGAGCGGCGGCCGGCTTCGCTCAAGGTCAGCGGCGCCCAGCCGATTTCCTTGGCCGGCCCGGGCGCAACGCGCGCGCCCAAAGCCGCCGCCATCATCTGGGCGCCAAGACAGATGCCGAGCGTCGGCTTATCGGTCTGGAGTCGCGCCGCGACCGCGGCAATTTCACTGGTGATGAACGGGTACGCATCAGTCTCGTAAACACCGATCGGTCCACCCAGAACGATGACAAGATCGGGCCCAACCAGCGTATCGGCCTCGAACGAATCGATGCCGGCGTCGTGATAACGAATGTCATAGCCGCGCGCGCCGACCAGCGGACCTAAAAGTCCGAGGTCTTCGAAAGCGACGTGGCGAACCGCAAGGCAGCTCTTCGTCATCGCGGCCGCCTCACGTGGATAGCGCCGCCAGTTCGCCCGGCAGCGCGTAAGCCCATTGGGTGATCGAGCCGGCGCCGAGGCAGACAACGTAGTCGCCCGAGGCCGCCATGCCGGCGACGAGCCCGGCGAGCTGCTCCGGACCGTCCAGCGCGACGACGCGGCGGTGGCCGTGAGTGCGCAAGCCCTGCACCAGCGCATCGCGGTCGACACCGGCGATCGGCACCTCGCCGGCGGGATAAACATTGGCGACGATCACCGCGTCGGCGTCATTGAAGCAACTGCAGAACTGCTCGAACAGGGTGGCGAGCCGCGTGTAGCGGTGCGGCTGCATCACCGCAATCACCTGCCCCTTGGTCGATTCGCGCGCGGCGCGCAGCACCGCGGCGATCTCGACCGGATGGTGGCCGTAATCGTCGACGATGGTGACGCCGTTCCAGATGCCGGTGCGGGTGAAGCGCCGGCGCACGCCGCCGAAATTGCCGAGCGCGCCCCGGATCACATCGTCGCCGACGCCAAGCTCGCGCGCCACCGCGATTGCGGCGGTGGCGTTGAGCGCGTTGTGCCGGCCGGGCATCGGCAGCGTAAGATTTTTCAGCTCACGCACCGACTGGCCGGTGCGATCGCGGAACAGGATCGTGAACAGTGAAGAGCCGCCGGCATGCGAGACCTCGACCAGGCGCACGTCGGCTTGCGGGTTCTCGCCGTAGGTGACGACGCGGCGATCCTCGATGCGACCGACCAGGCTCTGCACCACCGGATGATCGGTGCACATCACCGCATAGCCGTAGAACGGCACGTTCTCGACAAAGCCGCGAAACGCTTCCTGCACCGCGTCGAAGGTTTGGAAATAATCGAGGTGCTCGGGATCCACATTGGTGACGATGGCGATGTCGGTCGGCAGTTTGAGGAAGGTGCCGTCGGATTCGTCGGCC
>JASHXZ010000475.1 GCA_030043285.1 Xanthobacteraceae bacterium
ACTGCGGGCGCGAACGGCGGCAACGCACGAATGCGCGACTCGGCGCGCACTCGCTCTGCAAGCAGCCGCTCCATCGCTTCGGGATGAACGCCTTTGTCGCGCAAGAATGCCACGGCCTGGTCTTCCGTTTGATGGCCGAGAAGCACGCGGTGCGCTCGATAACCTGCGGGCACGTCGCTAGGCGAAGTGGTTTCGCCGCTAAGTGAAGTGGTTTCGCTGCCAAGCGCCGTGTGGCGTCGGTCCACAATCCGAAACGTGGTCTCCGCTTCCCGCATGGCCGTGTCCTCTGCCTTCTGCATCATGATGTGGTTCGGTGGGTAGCGCTAAGCGCTTGCTTGTGAACGACAATTTTAGATTGAACTGAGGATTGCGGCAATGCTGTGGTCACTAGTTTTGTCAAGAGGCACGACCATTATTCAGCCGTTACACTGACCGATGCAGCAGCATGGCGAGAGCGCGACGGAAGAACTTACGGCTGCCGGCCAGAGATGCCAATTGTCCGTCGCGCTGGCGTGTTCGCCGCTGTGCCAGCAGGCTTGCCAACTGCTTTCGCCTGCTCCGTGAGGCGAAGTCGGCTCTGCGGCGCGCTGGATCGGCGGCGGCTCGGCGCTGCGCATCATAGGCGGCGCGCCGATCCGGCGTTTTCAGATCGCTCCACGCAGCCGCCAAGCGGCTGGCGAACTCCGCCCGCGTGCCCTGCGCATTCGGCTCGGGATGCAGCCATTTGAACAATAGCGCCGCGTTGCGTTGCAATTCTTCGGCGTCGGCACTGGCGTCAACGCCGAGCAGGCGATAGGAATCGGCGTCCGGCGCAAACAGGATCTGCTCGATGAAAAACACGGCTGCGCGCCGTACAGTGTCGGGCGACCGCCGCGCTGTCAGTGCGGCCTCTCGCGCGACAACGGCGCCGCCGGTCACGATGCGCAAAAGCGAGAGCACGTCGTCAGGCAGCGGCTCGGACCTGATGAGCTGCGCCTGTGACGGCGCGTGCAACAGACCGATCGCGAGCTTCAATGCCGTCCGGCCAGCCATTACCCGCACGCCTTCGGATTCAACTTCTCCAGCACCGCTGCGCCTGCAAGGTTTCCCGCCGCGGCCCCGCCGGAGCCATGAGTGCAACCCTACCACGAACGCAGGGCCTGGCAAGCGAGCGAAGACGCGGTTCAATCGGCCCCGCAGCACTCAGCGAAAGACGTTGGGCGGGAGGCAACTCCTCACCGCTCGCGGGCCGTTTCGCCGACCATCTCGTGCAGCGGCGACAACAGATAATCGATAGCGCGGCGCTGTCCGGTCTTAATCTCGACGGTCACCGCCATGCCCGGCATGAGCGCCACGTCCTTGCCGTCGATGTCCATAGAGCGTTTCGCCAGCCGGATGGTCGATGGGAACACTAAATTCTGCGTCTTCGCTGGCGAGCCGGGAGTTGCGCCTTGCGGCCGCGCCGCATTGGCCGCGTCGCTCAATTCGGTGGCGTCGCGTTCATCCACGGCGTCGCGCGACACCCTCTCGACGGTGCCGTCGATGGTGCCGTACCGGGTGTACGGAAAGGAGTCGACTTTGACCACCGCATTCTGGCCCACCTCGACGAAACCAATGTCCTGGTTGGCGACCATCGCTTTGATTTCGAGCGGCTGATCGATCGGAACGATGGTGAGCAGCGGCTGCCCGCTCGCCACGACCTGGCCCAGGCTCGATACCGCGAGCTGCTGCACGGTGCCGGAGATCGGGGCCCTGAGCGCGGCGTGACTCGCCTTCGATTGCGCCTTGATCAGATCTTGTTCGAGGTGATCGCGCTTGTGCTCTGCCTCAGCAAGCTTCTGAGATTGATCGGCAATGAATTGGCTGATCGACTGATCGATCTTGGTGTCGAGCGAAGCCATAGCGGCGCTGGCCTCCAGGAGCTGGCCGCGCTCGTCCGTATCGGTCGTCAGCTCCGTCTCATATTGTTGGAGCGCCTCGATGGTCTGAGCGCGGGAGTCGGCGCCCATGGCCTGCAGCTGCTCGCGCATCGATACGCGCTCCTTGGTCAGCGCGATGAGCTTTTGCCGCTCAGCGATGGTGGATTCGAGCCGCGCCTTGGTCGCGACCTTCTCGGCAAGCTGCGACTTGAAGCCGTCGACGGTCGAGCGCAGCTGGGCGAGATCCGCCGCCAGTACGCCTTCCTCGCGGCGGCGCACCGGCTCGCTGATGCCGGCCGGAAACGCGATCGGCACCGGCTCTCTGGTTGCGCTGCGAGCGGTGGCAATCGCTGCCTTGCGCCGCGCCGCCTCGGCGGTTGCTGCTTCGAGATCGCTCGCCTGGGCTTGGCGGTCGGCGTCTGATTCAGTCGCATCAAGCTCTATCAGAACGTCGCCGGCGTCGACGTGACTGCCGTTTTGCACGCGAATGGCCGCAACCTTGCCGGCGTCGACCGGCTGCACCACCTTCGATCCGCCGTCCGGCTGGATCTTTCCGGGCGCCACAGCATAGATGTCGATCCAGCCGAAATACGACCAGGCCAGCGCGCTGAAGAACAGCGCGCAGATCGCGAGCAGCAGCGATTTCGCGACCGGCGAGGGCGGCGTTACCAAAATCTCCAGCGCTGCCGGCAAAAACTCGCGGTCGGCGTCGGTCAGCTGCGGCGACTTCGTCCGCGGGGCGAGCGCCTTACTGCGAGACGTAACGGGCGTTGCCGAAGGATTTCCCGATTGCACCAAACTCATGCCAATCTCACCGTTCAGACCTCGCTTTCCTGCTGCTGCAGGCGCCACAGCCGCGCGTAAAGGCTCTCGGAGCGCGCCAGCAGCGAATGATGGTCGCCTTCCTCGATGACTGCGCCGTTCTCGATCGCGATGATGCGGTCGCAATGGCGCACCGCGGCAAGGCGGTGTGCAATGATGATGACCGTTCGGCCGCGCACGATCCTGCGCATGTTGGCCTGGATCATGCGCTCGCTTTCATAATCCAGGGCGCTGGTGGCCTCGTCGAAAATCAGGATGCGTGGCTGCGTAGCAAGCGCCCGCGCGATTGCGATGCGCTGGCGCTGACCGCCGGAGAGGTTGGCGCCGCGCTCCTCGATCGGCGTGTCGTAACCGAGCGGCAGCTTGGCGATGAACTCGTTGGCACCCGCAAGCCGTGCCGCCGCGATCACCTGGCCGCGCGCCATACCGGGATTGGCGAGCGCGATGTTCTCATGGATGGTGCGATTGAACAGTACGTTCTCCTGCAGCACGACGCCGATCTGGCGCCGCAGCCAGGCGATATCGACCTGG
>JASHXZ010000476.1 GCA_030043285.1 Xanthobacteraceae bacterium
CGACGGCTCGTCGCCTTCGTTGTGGCCGTGGCGGCGATAGCAGAACATGTCGATGACGACCGGCTTCTGGAATTTCTGCCGGAACTCGGTCGCGATCTTGGCGGCAAACACCACGGCCTCGGGATCGTCGCCGTTGACGTGAAAGATCGGCGCTTCGATCATCTTGGCGACGTCGGAGGGGTACGGCGACGAGCGCGAATAGCGCGGATTGGTGGTGAAGCCGATCTGATTGTTGGCGATGAAATGCAGCGAGCCGCCGGTGCGGTGGCCGCGCAGTCCCGACAGCCCGAACGATTCGGCGACCACGCCCTGGCCGGCGAACGAGGCGTCGCCATGGATGAGCAGCGGCATCACCATGGTGCGGTCTTCGGGCGTGGCGCCGTGCTGATCCTGCTTGGCGCGGACCTTGCCAAGCACGACCGGGTCGACGATTTCGAGATGCGACGGATTGGCGGTGAGCGACAGGTGCACCTTGTTGTTGTCGAACTCGCGGTCCGACGAGGCGCCGAGGTGGTATTTGACGTCGCCCGAGCCTTCGATCTCGTTCGGCATCGTCGAGCCGCCCTTGAACTCGTGGAAGATGGCGCGGTGCGGCTTGGCCATCACCTGGGCCAGCACGTTGAGCCGGCCGCGGTGCGGCATGCCGACGATGATCTCATGCACGCCGAGCGCGCCGCCGCGCTTGATGATCTGCTCCAGCGCCGGGATCATCGCCTCGGCGCCGTCGAGGCCGAACCGCTTGGTGCCTGTGAATTTCAGGTCGCAGAATTTCTCGAAGCCTTCAGCCTCAATGAGCTTGTTGAGGATGGCGCGCTTGCCTTCGCGGGTGAAGGTGATCTCCTTGTCGGGCCCTTCGATGCGCTCCTGGATCCAGCTCTTCTGCGCGCCATCGGACAGGTGCAGGAATTCGACACCCAAGGTCTGGCAATAGGTGCGCCGCAGGATGACGATGATCTGGCGGATGGTGCCGAATTGCAGGCCCAAAACGCCGTCGAGAAAAATCTGGCGATCGAGGTCGGATTCGCCGAAGCCGTAGGTGCGCGGATCGAGCTCTTCCTCGTTCTTGCGCGGCTCGAGCCCGAGCGGATCGAGATTGGCGTGAAAATGGCCGCGCGCCCGGTAGGCGCGAATGAGCATCAGCGCCCGCACCGAATCCCGCGTCGCCCGCTCGACGTCAGCAGCCGCGAGATCGACGCCGCGCACCTGCGCTTGCCCCTTGACCTTGGCGGCAATGCCGGTGCCGGCCTCGGCCAATGACCCAGCATCGAGTGCGGCGATCAGGTCGCCGTGCGGAAGCGGCGGCCAATCGGGGCGCTGCCACGAGGGGCCGTTCGCGTTTTTCGCTACATCGCCCGCATCGTCCTTCAGGCCGGCGAAGAACGCCTGCCATTGCGCATCGACGGCCTTCGGATCGGCCTCGTAGCGCGCATAAAGGTCGTCGATATAGGCGGCGTTGCCGCCGTAGAGAAACGAGCTGACCGCAAAAGCGGCGTTCGCGTCCTGTCGAGACATTGGCTAGTCCTGGGCGGTTTCTTCGGTTTCCGGGGTGAGACGATGCACCGGCAATAGAGATACGAGAAACCTGAAGAACGTGTGTCGAAAAGCCGAATCGGCGGGCTTCACCCGTCTTGTAACGTATTTAGGCGCTCGGCGCGGCCGGTAAAAGACGCAAGGAATGAATTAGGATTTCAAAAGTTCGGCAAGGGTCTTGCCGAGGCGGGCCGGTGATGGCGATACCTTGATGCCGGCCGCCTCCATGGCGGCGGTCTTGGAGCCGGCGTCGCCCTTGCCGCCGGCGATGATAGCGCCGGCATGGCCCATGCGGCGGCCGGGCGGGGCGGTGCGGCCGGCGATGAAGCCCACCGTGGGCTTCTTGCGGCCGCGTTTGGCCTCGTCCTTGAGGAACTGCGCGGCATCTTCCTCCGAGGCGCCGCCGATCTCGCCGATCATGATGAGCGCCTCGGTCGCCTTGTCGGCCAGGAACATCTCCAGCACCTCGATGAAGTCGGTGCCCTTCACCGGGTCGCCACCGATGCCGGCGGCGGTGGTTTGGCCGAGGCCTTCCTGGGTGGTCTGGAACACCGCCTCGTAGGTCAGGGTGCCGGAGCGCGACACGATGCCGACCTTGCCGCGTTTGAAGATGTTCCCCGGCATGATGCCGATTTTGCACTCGCCCGCAGTCATGACGCCCGGGCAGTTCGGTCCGATCAGGCGCGACTTCGAGCCGGACAGCGCCCGTTTGACCTTGACCATGTCGGCGACCGGAATGCCTTCGGTGATGCAGATGATCAGCGGGATTTCGGCGGCGATCGATTCGCAGATGGCGTCGGCGGCGCCGGGCGGCGGCACGTAGATCACGCTGGCGTCGCAGCCGGTTTTTTCCCGCGCTTCCGCCACGGTGTCGAACACCGGCAGGCCGAGATGCGTCGAGCCGCCTTTGCCGGGCGACGTACCGCCGACCATCTTGGTGCCGTAGGCGATCGCCTGCTCGGAATGGAACGTGCCGTTCTTGCCGGTAAAGCCCTGGCAGATGACTTTGGTGTTCTTGTCAATGAGGATCGACATGAGTTGCCGCGCCTATTCTTTACCTCCCCCTGAAAGGGGGAGGTTGGCGCGCCAGCGCCGGGTGGGGGTCCGTCCGACGTCCTTCAATTCTTTCGCTGCGGCCACCCTCCCCCTTTCAGGGGGAGGTAAAGACAAATGGCTTGGCGCTGCGGCCATCACGCCGCCTCCCGCACCGCGCGCACGATCTTCTGCGCGGCGTCGTCGAGGTCGTCGGCCGACGTGACGTTGAGGTTCGACTTGGCGATAATGTCCTTGCCGAGATCCACATTGGTGCCTTCGAGCCGCACCACCAGCGGTACGCGCAGGCCGACGTCGCGCACGGCGGCGACCACGCCTTCGGCGATGATGTCGCAGCGCATGATGCCGCCGAAAATGTTGACCAAAATGCCTTTGACGTTGTGATCGGAGGTGATGATCTTGAACGCCGCTGCCACTTTCTCCTTGGTGGCGCCGCCGCCGACATCCAAAAAGTTCGCCGGCGTCTCGCCGTAGAGCTTGATGATGTCCATGGTCGCCATGGCGAGGCCGGCGCCATTGACCATGCAGCCGATAGTGCCATCGAGCGCCACGTAGTTGAGATCGTATTTCGACGCCTCGATCTCCTTCTCGTCCTCTTCGTTGAGATCGCGCAGCGCCATCACGTCCGGATGCCGGTACAGCGCGTTGTCGTCGAAGCCGACCTTGGCGTCGAGGCAGATCAATTGGCCGGATTTTGTGACGACCAGCGGATTGATCTCAAGGAGACTCATGTCCTTGGCGACGAAGGCCTGGTAGAGCTTCGGCAACACGTCGCCGGCTTGTTTGGCGACGGCGGCGGGGAATCCCAGCGCGCGGGCGACGCGGCGCGCGTGATGCGGCATGAAGCCGGTCGCCGGATCGACCGAAAAGCTCAAGATTTTGTCGGGCTGCGTCTGCGCCACCTCCTCGATCTCCATGCCGCCTTCCGTCGACGCGACGAAGGCGACGCGCGAGGTGGCGCGATCGACCAGCGCGGAGATGTAATATTCGCGTTCGATAGCCGAACCTTCCTCGATGTACAGCCGGCGCACTTCCTTGCCGTGCGGCCCGGTCTGATGCGTCACCAAGGTCGAGCCGAGCAGCCGTTCGGCTTCGCGTTTGACCTCCTCGACCGACTTCACGACTTTGACGCCGCCGGCCTTGCCGCGGCCGCCGGCATGAATCTGTGCCTTCACCACCCAGACCGGGCCGCCGAGGTCTTTGGCGGCTTTCTCAGCTTCCGCGACGCTAAAGGCGGCAATGCCGCGCGGCACCGGCACGCCGAATTCGCGCAACACCGCTTTGGCCTGATATTCGTGGATGTTCATGGGAGCTACGCCAGCGTCGGTCCATCATCTAGGGGTGAGAGCGGAGAGAGTTTCGAGGTGATGGGTGAGTTTTAGTTTCCTAGATCGGGAGCGATCTTCTTGCAGGCTTCCACCAGCCCCTGCACCGTGGCGGCGGATTTTTCGAACATGCTGCGCTCCGCGCTGTTGAGCTCGATCTCGACGACGCGCTCCACGCCCTTGCCGCCGATCACCACCGGCACGCCGACGTAAAGGTCCTTGATGCCGTATTCGCCGTTGAGCCAGGCGGCGGCGGGCAGCACGCGCTTCTTGTCGCGCAAATAGCTTTCCGCCATGGCGACCGCGGACGAAGCCGGCGCGTAGAACGCGGAGCCGGTCTTGAGCAGGCCGACGATCTCGCCGCCGCCGTTGCGGGTGCGGTCGACGATCTCCTCGATGCGCGCCGCGGTGGTCCAGCCCATCTTGACGAGGTCAGGCAGCGGAATGCCGGCCACCGCCGAATAGCGCACCAGCGGCACCATGCTGTCGCCATGGCCGCCGAGCACGAAAGCGGTGACGTCCTCGACCGAGACCGCGAACTCGTCGGCGAGGAAATAACGAAAGCGCGCCGAGTCGAGCACGCCGGCCATGCCGACCACCATGTGCTTGGGCAGGCCGCAGCACTTCTGCAGCGCCCACACCATGGCGTCGAGTGGATTGGTGATGCAGATGATGAAGGCGTTCGGCGCATATTTTTTGATGCCGGCACCGACCTGCTCCATGACCTTCAGATTGATGCCGAGCAGATCGTCGCGGCTCATGCCGGGCTTGCGCGGCACCCCGGCCGTGACGATGCAGACCGAAGCGCCCTCGATGCCCTCGTAGGAATTGACGCCGGCAAGGCGAGCGTCAAAACCTTCAACCGGAGAGGCCTGCACGAGGTCGAGCGCCTTGCCCTGCGGCACGCCTTCCATGACGTCGAACAACACGACATCGCCGAGTTCTTTGAGCCCGATCAACAGCGCCAGCGTTCCGCCGATCTGACCGGCACCGATCAATGCAATCTTGTTTCGCGCCATCCGATAAATGTCCTCGACAAAGAGCCCACCGCGTGGCGGTGCTTAACCTTTTCGGCAGGCCCGTTCAAGCGCGGCGTCATCATCGGCGGCGTTGCGCCAATTACACGAACGCACGCGCCACCGCCGAGACAGCTGAGGTTTCCGGAAAGAACCCCAGTCTATGAAGCTCGCCCAGGAGCGATTCAAACTGGTCATAAGTAACCTCGCCCTGCTTCGCTGGGTCTGCAAGCGCTTCGATCTCAGTTCCAACCGCTTCAATGCGCGCCTGTTGTTTTGCCGTTCGCTGAGGGGTCATCAATAGTGCGCCATCCCTCAC
>JASHXZ010000477.1 GCA_030043285.1 Xanthobacteraceae bacterium
GCCGCCCAGGAAAAGCATTCGAAGCCGGGGCCATTGAAGTTGGTGATGCCGCCGAAGCCGTGCCAGCGTCCGATCGGGACCAGCGCCTCGAAATCCATCTGCTCGGAAGTGCGCGCCAGCTCCAGCGTGTTCGGCCAGTTGATCTCCAGCACGCCGTCGATGGTCGAGATGGCGCAGCCACGGTCGAGATTGGTCCCGAACGTGCCCAGCTTCAGCTTTCGATCGTTGAATACAGGGTTGGTCCTGCGGCGTTCTTGCTGCGCCGTTCTTGCATCCATGATCTGATCCTTCCGCTTGGCTCTCGAACCTTACGAATGCGCGGGCGGTGTGGCAATCGCTGTGCGTCCGTGCAAGAGTTGCCACAGCCTAAAGCCGGAGGAGCCAGAGCGAGCCATGTCGATGTTCGCCGTAAATTACCTATGCCGCGAGGTGCTGCGCGATCACGCCTTCCGCGCCGCCATGAAGGCTGATCCGGTCAAGGCGCTGGCGCCGCTCGACCTCGCCGATGATGAACGCCGCGCGCTTGTTGCCGGCGACGTCGGCACGTTGTTTCGCATGGGCGCCAACGCGTTCCTGATGGGCTATCTGGCGCGGTTCGAAGTGTGCGGGCTGAACGTGCAGGTTTACAACGAACGCATGCGCGCCGTGAAAGTCGACGAGATTGGCCAGCCGGCGGCGTAGGCGAGGGGAGTAGCAAGATGGCGCAGATTGTCGCCGGCTTCGGGGTGCCGCATACGCCGGTTTTCCCGCATTTCGTCAAGCGTGACGGGCCCGATTGCGAGATCGCCAAGTTGTTCGGCGCACAGAAGGACGAGCTGGCGGCGGCGCGGCCGGATCTGATCCTCATGTTCGACACCGATCATCTCAACACGTTCTTCTTAAGCGATCTGCCGATTTTCGCCGTCGGTATTGACGAGACCTTCAAGGCCCCGAACGACGAGCCGCGCGACGTGCCGAATTACATCGTGCCGTCGCATCGCAAGCTCGCCGCACACGTGCGGGCCGCCGCGGTTGCGGCCGGCTTCGACGTCGGCATGACGCAGAACTTTTCCGTCGATCATTCGATCACAGTGCCGCTTCATTTCCTTACGCCCGATATGGACGTGCCGGTCATCCCGTTCTTCGTCAGCGGCCATTTGCCCCCGCTGCCGAGCGCCGCGCGCTGCCATGCGCTTGGACAAGCGGTGGCGCGAGCGATCGAGGCATGGAGCGAACCGCTCCGCGTCGTCATGATGGGCTCCGGCAGCTTTTCGCTCGAAGTGGGCGGCCCGCGCATGGCGCCCGGCCGCTCCGACGGCGTGCCCGATCCGGACTGGGCCATGCGCGTCATTACCTTGCTCGAAGCGCAACAGACCGACCGTCTAATTGCCGACGCCACTGAGCATCAGCTGCTCAAGGCCGGTAACGTCGGCGGCGAGTTGTTGAACTGGATTGCCATGCTTGGTGCGATCGGCAACCGCAAGCCGAATTACGTGGCGCCGCAGATGCAAAACGGCCACGCCTACGGCGTGTGGCGGTGGTAATGGCGCTGTTGGCCGTCATTCCGCAAACCGCGCGAAGGGCGGCTGTCCGAAAACCATATCGTTGCGCGGACGTTGCTTGCGCCCCGAATGACAGCTCAGAACATCGGATAGGATGGATTGAGCGGCAGGCCGAATGCCATGCGGCCAAAATTTTCCGCCGGCACGTCCCAGTTCATCACCACATGCGAGGAGATGGCGTGCACGTCGCGCCAGCAGCGCTGGATCGAATTATCGTCCATCAGTCCGCTCGAGCCGGAGATCTTGACCAGATCGCCCATGGCATCGCGCAACGTGCGCACCGCAAAGGTAAAATCGCGACGCAGCAGCGTGCGGGTTTCAAGCGTCATGCCGGCATAGTCCGCCCGCGCCAGCGCCAAGGCGCGGCGCGCCAGCAATTCGGCGGCGTCGATCTGCGCGGCGATCTCCGCGACGCGGATCTGCACAGGCACGTGCTGGGCGATGTTCAGCTGCGTGTAGGTCAGATAGCGCTTGCGCGTCCAATCAGTGAAATCGGCATAGCCGCCGCGCGCAAGCCCGAGCACCGGGCCGAGCAGCGCGTAGCTGTGCACGGCGATGAACGGCGTGCGGTAGATCGGATTGGCGTTGACTTTCGATCCCGGAGAGCGGCCCTCGCGCAAGGTCGAAAACGACACGCTGCGGTGCTCGGGCACCAACACATCATCGAGCACCGATGTGTTGGAGCCGCTGCCGCGCAGCCCGGCGCAATACCAGGTATCGTCCTGCTTCAGCTGTGACACCGGCACCAGATAGAGCCGCATGTCGGGATGATCTTCGCCGGCACGCTGCACCAGTCCGCCGATCATGATCCATTGCGAGTGACGCAGCCCCGAGCACCACGACCAGCGGCCGTTGAGACGATAGCCGCCGGGCGCCGCCTCGACCTTTCCGGTCGGCGCCGCCGAGGTGGCGATGCACGCCGCCTTGTCGCGGCTCCAGACGTCGTGCTGCGCCTCTTCCGGAAACAGCGCCACCATGCAGGCATGATCGGCGAGATAATTCAGGCACCAGGCCGAAGAGCCGCAGGTCGATTTGCCGAGTTCGATGGCGATGTCGAACGCCACTTCGTGATCGTGCTCGTAGCCGCCCCAGCGTTTCGGCTGCAGCGTGTGAATGAGCCCGGCGGCAATGAATTCGTCGACCGATTCCTGCGGGATGTTGCGCTCGCGTTCGGCTTTCACCGCGCGTTCGCGAAGTTTTGGCGCCAAGGCGCGGGCGCGACCGACGAGTTCATCCGGGCTCGGAATGTTATCCGGCGCGACGGCCGGGCGCAGTTCCGCAACGCTCATGGCGCCTCCTCCTGATGGCGCAGATTGCGCCCGCCGCTGCTGTGGATCAAGGAGCACTGATCAAAGCCGCCGGGTGTGGCTGGATCGCCGCGCCACGTTGAGCGCCTTCGGCACATTGCAACATCAACCGGCCGCTGGCGAAACGCCAACGGCCGGAACCTTTGACTTACGGGATTTGACTTGCGCGAAGTGTCAGTCGTGGCGGCAATGCCCATGCGGCCCGCGATGCCGATGCGGTCCACAACCGCCACTGACGTGGATGACCAATTCCGAACGCGCAGTCGTGTTTGACAAGGCCTGACCAGCCGCGGGAGCCGCCGAGGCCGCCGTCATTCCGACGACGCTCAGTCCTGCCGTTACGAACAGCGCGAAGATCATACGACGCATATTTCCTCCATTTCCGCCCCGCGCATTTCTGCCATTCGATCGCCGATCCGTAAAGGCGTCTGCGGATCGCGCGCCACCACTTCCAACAGCCGCATTGAAAACACTAACAGAGTTTATCGAAATATTCGGATGTACTTGATGTCACCGTAATTGAGGCAACTTTGGCCCGGATTCAAATCCACGACGCGAGGACTCGCAATCTTGTTGGGCGTAGTCAGGACGCGACGTGGATGATGCTTCGAGCGAGTCTCCTTGACCGGATTACGGATGCAAGGGTCGTCTATGCCGGCGCGGGTCAGCGCTTTGGATTATGCAAATGTGTTATGGCGGAAGGGGTGAGATTCGAACTCACGAGGGAGCGTAACCCCCTGCCGGTTTTCAAGACCGGTGCCTTAAACCGCTCGGCCACCCTTCCATAGCTTGAATCTATTCGCTTTTCGGCGCGGCGCCACTGGGCGCGAGATCCCAAGCACCAGCCGTTTGGTGCCGCATCGGTTCACGAGGCGCGGCAGGCAAGCCGGCCCGGTGTGAAATCTGGCGCTATGTCTTTGTGCTGATCTTGGCGGCGACCGCGAGCCGAACGCCGTCAAGCGTCGCTCTGCTCACCTGACAGTAATAACCAGGCCGTTGAGGTCCGCGCTGACGATTGCGCCGACGGAACTGCCGGTCAGCCTCAGCACCGCGCCGTGCTGGTTGGTGAGGACAATCGCCTGCACGCCGCGGCCGACGGCCGCGCCAACGTTCCCGGCCGCGTAGACGCCGGAGACGTCCGACGGGCCGCGGATGTTGCTCACGGTGCCGCGAAACCGCGTTTCGGAGGCGCCGAAGGTGAATCCATAGCTGAGGCCGCCGATGCCCAACGGGTAGGCTCTGCCGTGGAAGATGAGCGTGCCCGAGCCGCCCGAACCACCGACGACAAAGCCTGCCTTGATGACGCGGAAGCTGATGCCGCCGTCGTCGGCGTGGGCGGCAGTCACGAAAGCCATGCCGGCCAAGGCCAGCAGTGCGATCACGCTCGGACGAAAGGCTGATAAGATGCTCATGAGTGTTCGCTCCAAAAGGCGTGTGAGGCCGCGAATCGGCGTTGGCCTCCGGTAGGATACCGCGCGGGTGGCGTACCTAACCACAAGCAGCACTGACCTAAGTACGCTCGGCCGACAAGAGTCGCTTATAGGCTCAAATTCAGTGTTCATTGAAGAATGCCGGTTGAAATGCCTCAAGGCGCGGGCTATTCGCGGACGGCCGGGTGATTTGGGGGATTCGATGAAACACACGGCGATTGCCGCGCGGATTGCGGCAGCGGCGAATGGAAGCTCGTTGGCCTCAACGTCGACCTGAAGAAGCCCGACAAGTAAGGCGCCAGAGCCCGACAGCCGGGGGTGAAGCCGTTGAACGATCTGTTGCCACTCGCCGAATCGATCGCCGCGCAGCTCAAGGCTCGAGGCGAGACCATTGCAGTGGCCGAATCCTCCACGGGCGGGTTGATCTCCGCCGCGTTGCTCGCTGTGCCGGGCGCATCGGCCTACTTCCTCGGTGGCGCCGTCGCCTATACGCGCCAGGCCAAGCAGCTGTTGCTCGCCATCGACGACGAGACGCTCGGGCAATTTCGTTCCGCGACCGAGCCGCACGCCTTGCTGCTGGCGCGCCAGGTACGCGCGCAATTCGCCGCCACATGGGGACTTGCCGAAACCGGAGCGACCGGACCCAGCGGCAACCGCTACGGCGACCCGGCCGGGCATACCTGCCTCGCGATCGCAGGATCGTCCGAGCGGTCGTTTACGTTGGAGACCGGCAGCGCCGACCGTGTCGCGAACATGCGCGTGTTCGCCGCAACGGCCCTTGAGCTCCTGGCGGGGGCCCTCAAAAGCCCGTGACATCCACCAAAAGCCAATGCGTCGCATTGCGGATCAAGCGCACGCTGCGATAACTGTATCGCAATAGGCGCGACCGGGCGGCACCCCCATCCCCCGACACCCTGCCGCCCGATCACACAGCCTAGTTCGAGGCACGGACTAAGCACTCCAAGACTAGAGCGGCCTTGGAGTGCTTTTTGTGGCGGAATTGCGCGGCCGGCATTTTGCGTGGGACCGTTGCTTTTTTGACACGCGGCGCAGGGAGCTCGACTGGCGTGCCGGCCGGCGTCGGCCGACACGCGACAAAGCACCCGCGGCGCAGCTTTGCCGTTTATTGGTGGGAAGCTCCAACCGAAACGTAGGCGCGAACCGTGCCGTATTCGGTTTGCTTACGGACATCTGTCGTGACGTAGCCCCGCGCCCTCATGGCGCTGTCGGAGGCGGGGTTGCTGTTGAGTGCGCCCCAGTTGACGTGGCCGCTGCCGGCCTCAGCGTGCGTCCAACCGCCGATTTTCACGCAAAGGTCGGCGCCCGCTGCGTCGTGAAAACCAGCGCCGTAAACGCTGCAGTTTTTCGCGTGACGCGCAGGCTGGGGTTTGGCGTGCTGTTCGGCCGCCGCCGCTGCGCCACTGGCTAGTAGGGCGGCCGCAATTCCAAAGAGCAGAGTTTGCAAAGTCCTCATGACCCCAACCGTTCGGTACGATTGCGATGTTATCGGCTCGGCCGAGCGAATGCAAAAGAGCAGGTTGAGCAGGCGCTTGCCCTTTTCTTGCCATCGAGGAGCCTGATGCTTGGGTTCCATGGGAGCGTACCCTTTCCAACGATGGAACAGAGTGCGTCGCGACAAGCTCAAGGCAAGCAGCCGCGGAGCCGCCTGAGCCAGAGCTCCCATGATGGCCCATGTTGCAGTGGTAATTCCTCATGACGGTAGTGGACAGCGCGCGCGCGGTGCTGCGAAAAGCCATCGCTGACGGAGAAACCGCACAAGAGCGATTGGCGCTGGCCAAACAGGCTGAGCAACGCGGCGAGGAATTATGCGCCGCCCGCAAGCAGGAGCTGGCCGGCTTCGACGATGTCGAGTTGGCCATCGTGAATTTCCGTGCCGAAGCTTTCAAATCCGCGATATCCGGCGCCGACGCGGCCGGCCCGGAATTGCCTGATGAAATAGCGCTTCGGCGCACCAAGCGCGATGAGGCCAGAGGTCATCTTGAGGCAGCGAAGGCGTCGCATGACGGCCTCGCTGCTGATGTT
>JASHXZ010000478.1 GCA_030043285.1 Xanthobacteraceae bacterium
TCGGGGGCCAAAAACGCGACCCTGCCGTTGATGATCGCGAGCCTCCTCACCAAGGACACGCTGATCCTCGACAACGTGCCGCGGCTCGCCGACGTGAACCTGCTGCAGCGCATCCTCGGCAATCACGGCGTCGACATCATGGTCGGCGGCAAGCGGCCGGGCGGCAAGCTCGACGACGGCCAGACCCTGCACATCTCGGCCGCCAACATCGTCGACACCACCGCACCCTACGAGCTGGTCTCGAAGATGCGGGCGAGCTTCTGGGTGCTGGCGCCGCTGGTGGCGCGCATCGGCGAGGCGCGGGTTTCGATGCCGGGCGGCTGCGCCATCGGCACGCGGCCGGTGGACCTCCTCATCATGGCGATGCAACGGCTTGGCGCCGAAATCGAGATCGACGGCGGCTATGTGGTGGCGCGCGCGCCGCGCGGACTGAGAGGCGCCGAGATCGTGTTTCCCAAGGTCACGGTCAGCGGCACGCACACCGCGATCATGGCGGCGGCGCTCGCCGACGGCACCACGTTGATCGAGAACGCCGCGCGCGAGCCGGAAATCGCCGACGTCGCCCTTTGCCTCAACAAGATGGGGGCACGCATTTCCGGCGCCGGAACCCGCCGCATCGTGGTTGACGGCGTCGCCAAGCTCAACGGCACGCGCCATAGCGTGCTGCCGGACCGCATCGAGACCGGCACCTATGCGATGGCGGTGGCGATGACCGGCGGCGACGTGTTTCTGCAGAACACCCGCGCCGACCTGTTGCAGGCCGCGCTCGACGTGCTCACGCGCACCGGCACCGTGGTGACGCCGACCAATCAGGGCATCCGCATCGCCCGCAACGGCGCCGACTTGCAACCCGTCGACGTGAGCACTGCGCCGTTCCCCGAATTCCCGACCGACCTGCAGGCGCAGTTGATGGCGCTGATGACGCGGGCGCGCGGCACCTCGCAGATCGTCGAGACCATCTTCGAAAACCGTTTCATGCATGTGCAGGAACTGGTGCGGCTCGGCGCCCGCATCCAGCTGCAAGGCGAGCGCGCCACCATCGAGGGCGTCGAGCGGCTCAAGGGCGCGCCGGTGATGGCGACCGATTTGCGCGCCTCGGTCTCGCTCGTCATCGCCGCACTCGCCGCCGAGGGCGAGACGTTGGTCAACCGCGTCTATCACCTCGACCGCGGCTTCGAGCGGCTGGAAGAAAAGCTCGGCCGCTGCGGCGCCGCGATCGAGCGGCTGTCGGGCTAGCTTTTCCGAGCGGGTTCACGCCGTCGATCGCAACGATTTTCTCTGATCGCTCGGGTCACGACTAGCGATGCATATCAAGCGCTTCACGTTCATTTCGCGACGCCTCTGCGTCTCGATAATCGCAGCTATGTGTTTGTTTCTTCAACCGGCTCTATCGGTCGCCGAGGATTTTCCTACCCACCCGGTGCACCTGATCGTCGCCTTTGCGCCGGGCGGCGCCACCGATTTCACCGCGCGGATCATTGCCGAGAAGATGCAGACGCTGCTCGGCCAGCCGATCGTGGTCGAGAACAAGCCGGGCGCCAACGGCGCGATCGGCGCCGAATACGTGGCGAAGTCCGATCCCGACGGCTACACGCTGTTCTTCACCACGGTCGGCGCCGTCGCCATCAACCCGGCGTTCCGCAGCAACTTGCCGTACGATCCGCGCAAGGATTTCGCCGCAATTGGCAAGGCCGCGGTCAATTCCACGATTCTCGTCGTCAATACCAAGCTGCCGGTCAATTCGGCCCGCGCGCTCGCCGACCTGGCGCGACAAAAGCCGAACCAAATAACGGTCGGCATCACCGGCCGCGGCGCGATTTCCGATCTCGGCCTGTTGTTGTTCGAAGCAGCGGCCGGCATAAAGCTGCAGGCGGTGCCGTATCGCGGCGCCGCGCCGGCCATGACCGACCTGATCGGCGGCCATCTCGACGGCCTGTTCGGCGACGTGCCGACGGTGATGGCGCAGGTGCGCGCCGGCAAGATCAAGGCGCTGGCCGCCACCTCGACCGCGCGCTCCGATATTTTTCCCGACGTGCCGACGTTCGTCGAGCAGGGTTTTGCCGGCGTGGTCGCCAACAACTGGGCCGGCGTGCTGGCGCCGGCCGGCACGCCGGCGCCGGCGATCGCCAAGCTGAACGCAGCGCTGGTCGCCGCGCTCGACGATCCGGCCGTGCGCGCGCGGCTGCACAATGCCGGCACCGCTCCGGCACCAAGCTCGCCCAACGAGTTCGCCGCCTATATGCGCGAGGAGCAGGCGCGCTGGGCCAAGCTGATCGCCGAAAAGGGATTAAAGGCGGAGTAGAACACCTAATCGTCATTGCGAGCGGAACGAAGCAATCCAGGGTCGGTGCACCGACTCCTGGATTGCTTCGTCGCCCTTCGGGCTCCTCGCAATGACGTTGTTACGCCGCAAGCTCGCGCATGATGCGATAGAGCCGCGACTGGCCTTCGAAGCCGATGCCGGGGCGGTCGCAGAGTTTCAGATAGCCGCCGCAAAGCTCGGCGTCGTCGGCAAAGCCGCCGAAATCGCCGAACACGCCCGGATAGGATTCGGCGCCGCCGAGCCCGAAGCCGGCCGCGATGGCGAGCGACATCTGGTTGCCGCCGTGCGGAAACAGTAAGCGGCGCGGCCAGCCGTGACGCGCCAGCGCCTCGAGCGTGCGCGCATATTGCACGATGCCGTAGGCCTGCGGCGGATCGACCTGGATCACGTCATTGCGCTCGGGTCGCAGCCCGCCGAAGCGCACCAGGTTTTCCACATCCTGGGTGGAGAACAAATTCTCGCCGGTGGAGAGCGGCGCGTCGTAGGCCGCCGCGATTTCGGCGAGCAACGCAAAATCGAGCGGATCGCACGGCTCCTCGAACCAGCGCAAGCCATAGGGCGCAAGCCCGCGCGCGTAAGCGAGCGCCTCGTCGCGCTCGAATTTCGAATTGGCGTCGACCGCGAGCAGCGCGCCGTTCGGCAGGATCGAGCGCACCGCCTCGACGCGGACGAGATCGTCGGCGAGCTTCATGCCGCCGACTTTCATCTTCAGCATCGTGTAACCGGCATCGAGA
>JASHXZ010000093.1 GCA_030043285.1 Xanthobacteraceae bacterium
TGGCCTCATCCTTGAGGATTTCGCCGACGGTGACTTTCACCGCCTTGATGGTGAGCGGTGCGTTGGCGCAAATCATGTCGGTGATGGCCTTCACCGCGTTTTCCAGCTCAGCCGACGGCACCGCGCGGTTGATCAGCCCCATGGTGAGCGCCTCCTGGGCGTCGAACTGGCGCGCGGTGTAGAAAATCTCCTTGGCGAACGATGGCCCGACGATGTCGACCAGGCGCTTGAGCCCGGTATAGCCGTAACCGATACCGAGCTTGGCAGCCGGTACCGCAAAGCGCGAATTGTCCGAGGCGACGCGCAGGTCGCAGCAGGTGGCGAGCCCGAGCCCGCCGCCGATGCAATAGCCGCGGATCATTGCGATGGTCGGCTTGGGAAATTCGGCGATGCTCGAATACGCTGCGTCCGACTTGGCGCCGTAGGCGCGCGCGGCTTCGAGATTGGCGCGTTCCTTTTCGAAGCGCGAAATGTCGGCGCCGGAGACGAACGCCTTGCCGCCGGCGCCGGTCAGCACGACGACGCGGATGTCGGCATCGGCGGCAAAATCGTCGAGGATGTGTTTGGTCGCTTCCCACATGTCGAGCGACACCGCGTTGTGCCGTTCCGGATTGTTGAAAATCACGGTGCCGACGCCGCCATCCTTGCGCGCCAGCATCTTGTCGGTTTGCGACATTGATCGCGTCCTTCTTTCACTTCGTCATGCGCGGGCTTGACCCGCGCATCCATGCTGGTTTGCCGTCGCATGGATTGCCGGGTCAAGCCCGGCAATGACGATTAAACCGCTTTCGCCGCGCGCAGCTTTTTGATATCGCGCGCCGAAAAGCCGAATTCCTTGAGCACGGCGTTGGTATGCTCTCCGAGTTCCGGCGGCCGCGCCACCAGGCGCGACGGCGTGCGCGACAGCGTGAAGCCCTGGCCGACCAGGCGCATCTTGGATTTGTCCTTTTTGGTCACGGCTTGCGCGATGCCGAGATGCTGCACCTGCGGATCGGCGAAGACCTCGTCAACCCGGTAGATTGGCCCGCACGGCACGCCGGCTTTGTTCAAGATCTCCACCCATTCGGCGCTGGTGCGGTCGGCCAGATAGCGACCGATCGCGGCATTGAGCGCATCACGATGCTTCGAGCGCGTCGGACCGTCGACGTAGTCGGGATTGTCGAACAAATCCTTGGCGCCGAGCGCCTGGCAAAACCGCTTCCAGATCGTTTGTCCGGCCGAGGCGATGTTGATGTGGCCATCCTTGGTCTTGAACACGCCGGTCGGAATGCTGGTCGGATGATTATTGCCGGCCTGCCCCGGCACTTCGCCTTGGACCAGATAGCGCGCGGCCTGGAAGTCGAGCATGAAAATCTGTGCCTGCAACAGCGAGCCTGCGACCTGCTGGCCCTTTTTGGATTTTTCGCGCTCCAAGAGCGCGACCAAAATGCCGGTGGCGGTCAATAGTCCGGCGCTGAGATCGGCGATCGGAATGCCGACGCGAACCGGACCCTGGCCGGGCAGGCCGGTCACCGACATCAGCCCGCCCATGCCTTGGGCGATCTGGTCGAAGCCCGGCCGGTTGGCATAGGGGCCGTCCTGGCCGAAGCCGGAAATGCTGGCGTAGACCAGGCGCGGATTGATTTTCGACAGCGCCTTGTAGTCGATGCCGAGGCGTTTCTTCACGTCGGGACGGAAGTTCTCCACCACCACGTCGGCCTTTTTGACCATGCGCTTGAACGCCGCCAAACCCTCGGGGACCTTAAGGTTGAGCGTCATGCTGCGCTTGTTGCGGTGCAGGTTCTGAAAATCACCCCCTTCGCGCGGGCCGCCCATCGGCTCCTCGACGCCGGGCGGCGTCTCGATCTTGATGACATTGGCGCCCCAGTCGGCGAGCTGGCGCACGCAGGTCGGGCCGGACCGCACCCGCGTGAGGTCAAGTACGGTGAATCGCGCTAGGGCTTTTGACGCACGGGGAAAGGGCATCTTTCGGCGCCTCCAACGCCAAATCGGACGGGAGCGAACTTTGCCGATCCTGCCGTCGTTGTCTACCGGCTTGCCGGCGCGGCAGACGCTCGTTCCCGCTGCCGCGGCCCGCTAATATGGCCGGCCGCTCATATGGCTCTTGGCCATCTTTCCGGCACTTTCAGGAGGCGATCATGAACGAAGAAGCCCTTAATGTCAGCGTGCGCAAATTTCTCAAAAAGGTCGGCGTCACTTGGCAGCGCGACATCGAGCAAGCGGTGCGCGCGGCGATCAGCGGCGGCAAGCTCAAGGGCAGCGAGACGCTGCCGGCGCGGGCGACTCTCGAGATCGCGGGCATCGGGCTTGCGGTCGAAATCGAAGGCGCCATCGAACTGGAATAGCGGTGCGGTTATTGGCGGCTTTTCGCATGTAATTTGGGACCTACGATGATTCACGCTCTTCGTCTGTTTGGCTCACGCCTTCTGATCACGCTGCTCTTGATCGGGCTCGCCTCGGCGGGCAATGCGCAGGAGCATTCCGGCAGGCCGGGCGGCGAACATCGCCCCGAACACGGCCAGCAGGGCGGTTCGGCCCGACCGGGCCAAGGCGAGCCTGGCGTACTCTCGCTCTTGCCCGCCGACTCTGTCACCCAACACAGCATCGCGACGCCGGCCGGCAAGCTCGACTATACGGCCACCGCAGGCACGTTCTCGCTGTTCGATCAATCCGGCGAGCGCTCCGCGGCCGTGTTCTACACGGCTTACGTGGCGAAATCGGAAAATCCCACCAACCGGCCGGTGACGTTCGTATTCAACGGCGGGCCGGGCGCCGCTTCGGCGTTTCTCAATCTCGGCGTGGTCGGCCCGCGCCTCGCCCAGTTCGGGCTGGACGGACGTGACGGCTCCAGCGTTCACCTGATCGATAATCCGGACACTTGGCTGGCCTTCACGGATCTTGTGCTGATCGATCCGGTCGGCACCGGGTGGAGCCGTGCCGCCAAGCGCGACGGCGGCGAAGCGTTCTGGGGCGTCGACGCCGACGCCGGATCCATGGCCAAGGTGATTGCGCTTTACGTCGCCAAGAACGGCCGCGTCAGTTCGCCGAAATTCATTCTCGGCGAAAGCTACGGCGGCTTCCGCGCCGCCAAGGTGGCGCGTGCGCTGCCTGACGAGCAGGGCATTTCGGTCAGCGGCATCCTGATGCTGTCGCCGATGCTGGAAGGCGCATTCCAGTTCGGCGGCCAGCGTTTCGCGCTCGGCGCCGCGCTGCAGCTGCCGTCGCTCGCGGCTGCGGAGCTCGAGCGCAAGGGCACGTTCAGCCAACAGGCGCTGGCCGAGGCCGAGCATTTTGCCCTGACCGATTATCTCACCACGCTTGCCGGGCCGCCGCTGCAGGGCGACGCGGCGCAAAAATTCTATGCACGCGTCGCCGCGATCACCGGCCTGCCGCAGGACGTGGTGGCGCGGCAACGCGGCTTCATCGGCGACGCCTTCATCAAAGACTTGCGGCGCGGCGAGCAGAAGATCGTCAGCCACTATGACGCGACATTCGCCAGCGACGATCCGAATCCCGAATACGCGGAGGCGCGCGGTCCCGACCCGATCCTCGACGGGCTCGTTCGCTCCTATGGCAGCGCATTCGTCGCCTATGCGCGCGACGAGCTCGGCTTCAAGACCGAGATGACCTATAACCTGCTCGACGGCGAGATTTCAGGCAAATGGAAGTGGGGTTCGAGCCGCCGTCAACCGAGCGTCAGCCAAGATTTACGCGACTTGCTGGCGCTGACGCCATCGTTCCGGCTGATGATCGCCAACGGCTATAGCGACATGGTGACGCCGTTTGCGGTATCGCGTTACGTGCTCGACCATCTGCCCGCGGCCGCCAGCGAAGGCCGCACCGAGCTCAAGCTCTATCGCGGCGGTCACATGTTCTATCTCGATCCGGCATCGCGCAAAGCATTTTCCGCCGACGCACGCACCATGTACGCCGCGCCGTGACAATGCGAGCAGGCTGATCAGCCTGCCGGCCGCGTCACGTTGCTTTGTTAGGATCGAGCCCGTATTTCGCGCACGTTTTGCTGACCAGCGCCGCGTCCTTGCCGCCGGCGATCAGCCCCATAGTGGCCGACGTCACGTAGCCCCCCGTC
>JASHXZ010000479.1 GCA_030043285.1 Xanthobacteraceae bacterium
GCTGTTGATGACCGGCAACAACAACGCCATCGCCGCCGCGCTGTTCAAGAAGCTGCCGTACAATATCCTGACCGACTTCGCCTCGGTCTCGACCGCCTCGTTCTTCGATCTGTTGATCGTCACCCGCGCCGGCTCGCCGCTGCATTCGCTGCGCGACCTCGCCGCCGCCGCCAAGGCCAATCCGGGCAAGCTCAACATCGGCACCATCGTGCCCGGCAGCACGCAAAATCTTGCCGCCTCGCTGTTCACCAGCACCGCCGGCATCAACGCCACGATCGTGACCTTCCGCACCTCGCCCGACATGGCGAGCGCGGTGATGCGCGGCGACGTCGACGTGGCGTTCGAGTTCTACGCCGCGATCCAGGGCCTCCTTGCCGACAACAAGCTCGTGGCGCTGGCCTCGACCGGCGACGAACGCACCGCCTACCTGCCGAACGTGCCGACCGCGATCGAAAGCGGCATCAAGAATTACGAGGTCGACAGCTGGAACGGCCTCTCGGTTCCGGCCGCAACGCCGAAGCCGATCGTCGCCACCCTCAACGCCGCGATGAAAGACGTCATGCCCAACCCCGACCTGCAGCGCAAAGCCGCGCAAATGGGCATGGCGATGCGCGCGAGCACGCCCGACCAGATGACCGCGCGCATGAAAGCCGACATCGCCAAATGGGGCGCGGTGATCGACAAAGCCGGCATCGCCAAGCGGGATTGAGCACCTTCCCTCCCGCACGCTTGCGGGGGAGGGCCAAGGAGGTGGCCGATCGGACCATACATCCGCAAGGCGGATCAGCTAGTATGCGCTAAGTGGCCGAGCGCCCGGAAAGTTCGTATATTGCTATCGATGAACAAGCGCGAAGCGATCGCCAAGCTGAGACGTCACGCCAAAGCCATCAAGGGGCTCGGCGCCACTTCGCTTTACTTGTTCGGCTCCGTCGCTCGCGACGAAGCAAAGCGGCGCAGCGACCTCGATTTATTCGTCGACTACGACCCGGACGGTAAATTCTCTCTGCTCGAATTGGCCGGGATCAAACTGCTGCTTGAGAAAAAGCTCGGCATCCATGTGGACGTCACGACACGGGACAGTCTGCATCCGATGCTGCGCGCCGACATCGAGCAATCGGCGGTGCGCGTGTTCTGATGCCGCGCAAGATTCGCCCGGTCCTGCAGGAAATGCGTGAGGCGGTCGACGGCATCGAGACGGCACTCGCCGGAAAGACCTTTGTCGATTTTCAACAGGATTGGCTGCTGCGGCACGGCATCCAACGTGGGATTGAGATCATTTCGGAAGCGAGCCGTCATCTTCCGACTGCGCTCCTGGCGCGTCACCCCGAAATACCCTGGGATCAGGTGAAGGGGATCGGCAGCATTTTGCGGCACGAATATCACCGGATTTCTGACAAGGTCATATGGGTCGTCGCCGTCGAAAGGCTAGCACCACTCAAGGCGGCCATCGACGTTATGCAGGCTTCGCTGCAAGAAAAATAACTCGCGGCTTGATTGCGCGCGCAATCCGGCAACGGCAGTCGAGCGTGCGACGCGAGGCGCGGATCGCGTTGCGCCATCCGCGACTACCCGACCAAAGAACCAAGACGCGCCACACAATTTTTTGTTGCCAACTCTGGCGCACATAATCTAGGATCGTAGGCACTTTTCGTCATTAAACGTGCGCCGCACGTTCATTTGGTAGGGGCCTGACGAATGAGCCACATCGAGAACCGGCTGTTCCGCTATTTCGTGGCGGTCGCCGAGGAGCTGCATTTCGGCCATGCCGCCGAGCGGCTCGGCATCACGCCGCCGACGCTCACCCAACAGATCCAGAAACTCGAGAGCGAGCTCGGCGTAAAGCTGCTGCGACGAAAAGGTAACACAAAAGTCGTCGTCACCGCGGCAGGCCAGCGCTTTCTGGCCAGCGCGCGCGAAGTGCTGCGCCAAGCCGAAGAAGCGGCAGCGATCGCCCGGCAAGCCGGACGCGGTGAGCTGGGCAGCCTTGAACTCGGCTTTGTGATCTCGATGTCCAGCGCGGGCCTACTGGAAAGCTGGATCGGCGAGTTTCAGCAAGCCAATCCGGCGATCGACATCACGATCCACACCCAGACGTCGATGGAGCAGATTGGCGGAATCGTGAGCAACGAGCTGGATGCCGGTTTCACGCGCATGCCGCACAAATATCCGTCGGGCGTTCGCGGCTTCGAAATCTATCGCCAGCGCACGGTGCTGGCGCTGCCGCGGGCGCACCCGCTCGCGCGGCACAAGGCCATCAGCCCCGCGATGCTCGCGCCCGAGGCGTTCGTCAGTACTACACCCGAGCTTGACCTCGGGTTCTCCGGCCATACCGAAGCCGTCGCCCGCATCGGCAATTTCGTTCCGCGCGTGGTCAAGCGCGACGGCGATTTCATCGCGGTGCTGTCATACGTCGCCCTGGGCTACGGCATCGCGGTCGTGCCGGCGCTTCTGAAAACGACAGGCGTTGCCAACGTCGCCTTTCGCGACATCGCGACCGATCCGGCGCCGCGGACATCGCTCGCGTTCGTTTATGGCAGCGACCCGTCCCCGTCGACCAAGTTGCTGATCCGGCACATGCAGCGTCACGCGCTGCGCAATGGCGGCAAGGGCGCTGCTCCGCCTAACGGGAGCACGCGGCCAAAGGGTGTCGCGAGACCGGTCTTCTCGCGCGTAGCGTCATGAATCACCTTCGCCGCAAAGTTCTGTCGCTCTCGATCGGCGCCGCTGCATGGCCGTTCGTTTCGCATCCTGCAACAGCGGACTTACTTGGTCCGCGGCCCGTCCACATCGTGGTGGGTTTCCCGCCGGGAAGCGTTGGCGACATCGCCGCGCGACTGATCGCGCAGCCGCTGCAGCAAAGGTTGGGTCAATCGGTCGTCGTCGACAACCGCCCGGGCGCGGGCGGCAGTCTCGCTACCGCAGCCGTGGTCGAGGCGCGGCCCGACGGCGGCACGCTGATCCTGGCGGGCGCGAA
>JASHXZ010000480.1 GCA_030043285.1 Xanthobacteraceae bacterium
GAATCCGTACTCGCGGGCGCGAATGTAGAAATTGACGTCGCCGCAGCGCCGCAATTCGTTTTGTTCGGTGAATCCCGAGAAGGTTGCGACCTTGCAGCCGCGCGAGCGCGCCGCCTTCACCGCGCCCAAAATATTCGGCGAGCGGCCGGAGCTCGATATGGCGATCAAAAAGTCGCCCGGTCGGGCATGGAAATCGATCTGGGTGGCGAACACGTTCTCGTAGCCGAGATCGTTGCCGAGGCAGGTGAGCGCCGCGAAGTCATTGAACGCCATCGCGCGCAGGCCGCCGTTCTTCGAAAAATCGATGGCCAAATGGCTGGCGATGCTGGCGCTGCCGCCGTTGCCGACGAAAATGATCTTGTCGCCGGCATCATGAGCTTCGTGGGCGATGCGGCGCACCCAATCGCAGCCCTCTTCGAGCGTCAACCTCTTGCCGGAAAGGTCCGTCACTTCGGCGTCGCGGAGCGCACCTTCCAGCGTTCCGAAGTATCGCTGCAACAGCTCGCCCACGATGCTCTCTCCCCACCCGATCTGCTCGACAAAGCGTCGATGCCCCGCCGTGCACCGTTTCGACCCGGGCGACGCGCCCGCTGCGTTGCGGCCTTGATACCGGCTCCGCTGTAGCAGGGCAATATACCGCAACCATCGGGAACTCTGATCCGGCGCGGGCGCGCTAGCAGGCGGCGCCGCTCCCGGAAAGCGCGGTCAGCGGCCGGCGGATTCCCAGAAATGCCGCAGAAAGGCGCTCACCCAGTGCGGGACCTGCGGGTCCAGTTCCGATGCGTCGCGCACGGCGACAATCTTGCAGAATTCGGGGTCCTGTTGATCGGCCAAGTTTGCGCAAATCCGTCGGCGTAATTCATCCGCCGGGGCGGCGGCGCGCATCACTTTGATGAGCGGCAGTAGCGCTCCAGTACCGACCGCATACCAGCCTGCAGTCGCAGCCAGGCTGTCGGCGGCGATACCGGTCTCCTCGAGAAGCTCGCGGCGCAAGGTGGCGAACAGATCGACGCGGTCATCGCTGGCGTCGCCGCGCTCGACGGAGCCGCACGGCAGCAGGACCTGCCCGGCGTTCTGGGTGTACTCGGCCATCTCGCCGAGAATGAAGGCGCCGTCGGCACTCAGCACCGCGGCCGCCGGGAAACAGGATTTGACCTCGTTGCCCATGGCGTCCCAAGCCAGCGCGGCCAGCATCGCGGCATAGTCTGTTTCAAAAAACGTGCCCGACATCGTGGCGCCGGCAACGCTCGCATCGCGCAGCAACAACAACTTGCCATTCCACAGCGCCGGTTTGTTTTCACGAAGGTTGTCGAAAAACTGTGCGATCGCAGTGCGGCGGCGTTCTGCGAACGGCCAAGTCCACGGCGAGAAGGCAAAGTCCAACCGGTCGACGTATTGCACCGCCGCAGGCGCCGATGATCGTTGTGCGGATGTCTGCATGTGCGCCGGCCGCCGCGTGGGCCGCGTCCGCCTAAAACGAACCGGCTTGAAGGAGGACGTCCGGGCCGATCGTCCGCAAGCTGAATTGCATCATGAAGCCGGTATTGGGGATAGGATTGCTGGTGCCGTTGTACACATAGCCCGTGATGTAATTGACCGCGAGCATGAAGCAATCGTCGACGTAGCCGACGCCCAGCCGCGTCTGGTTGAATTGCTTGGCGATGATGTCGTAGCCGGCCGAGCCCAGCACCACCCAGTTGCTGGTGACCTTGAACGAAGAGCCGGCAAGGAAGCCTTCGCGCCGGTTCAGGAATCCGAGCTGCGGCTGTGCGGCGTAATCGCCATACACGAAGTTCAGCCCCCAGCGGTCGAAATTGGCCCGCGTCTCGAGTTCGAAGCGCTCCATCTCGAACGTCGCCTCGTCGAAGCGCGCGCGGGCCAGGATCATGTAGGTCGAGTTTGGCTGGTACGAGACGCGGCCGACGTAGTCGGATATGGGCTTATCGAGGCCGCTGTCGAGGCCGGTATTGGTGATGTCGCCGACCGTGAAGGAGTTCAGCCCGTAGAGCTGATAGGACTGGCCGAACAGCGCGTTGATCGAGCCGGCGCGGTTGAACTGCGCGGTGTATTGCAAGCCGGCGTTCAGCCGGCCGCCGCCCTCGACGCGGTCCCAGCCGGAGAATTTGTCGATGGAAAACAGGTTGGTGTCGTCGAACACCAGGCTCTGCGCATCTTCATTGGGAAACTGGCCGATATCGGTCTCGTTCGGGCGCAGAATGAGCTGCGCAATCGGCTCGATCGTCTGCGTGCCCCACGGCTCGACGTCGATGAACGGATAGCGATACTCGACGCCGACCGCCGGCATGAAGCGCGCCAGCTCGTTTTCGCCAGGATTGATGTAGTTGGATACTCCGGGCTGGTTGGCCACGTCGACGGAGGCGACGTCACCGCGCAGCTGCATGAACGGGGTGATCATCTGCCCGTTGTCGGTGACGATGGTGCGCCGCCAATCCACCTCGGCCGAGGCCCGCGTGTAAACCCCGGGTATGCCGCGCAGCAGGCAGTTGTCCTTGTTGAGCAGTGCCGGGTCGGCCGTCTCGGCCGTGCCATTGGCGCAGATGTTGTTCAAAACCGCCTGCTCGCTGATCGGATCATAGCTTGCCGTCTCGCGCGACAGGCTCGTCAAGTTGAACTTGTAGCTCAGCTCGCCGCCGAGCACCTGGTTGGGCAGGGTCCGGGAGTAATCCAGCACCGGCGCGACGATCGGCAGCTGGGCTTCCTGGTCGAGTTCGGAAAAGCCGGTGTAGTAGATCGTGCGCATGTCGAAATAGCTGCGATCACCCCGGCCCGCGAGGTAAAGCTGCGACACGCCTTCCGCGGTGATGCTGGTGCCGGTCCTGAACGGATCGAGGTAGGTGCCGTTGAAGCGGCCGAGCCCGTAGTCGGTGATGAAGGTCGGATCGGTCACCAGCACGCCGGTCCAGCCCCAGACCCATTGACTGGTGAGATCGAACTGGCCGGCGGTAAACGCCGTGCCGCGGAAGTTTTGCGTCTGCGCCGAGTTCGCTCCGTATTCACTGGCAAAGAACGCGGGGTCGAGCTGATAGATGCCGGCGGCCCTGATGGTGTAGGAGCCGTTGAGCAGCCGCTGATTCCACTCCGCCTCGAGCATCGCGCCTTGCTGGCTCATGAACCTCGGGTAGAGGGTCAGATCGTAATCGGGCGCGAGATTGAAATAATACGGCGTCTCGATCGCCACGCCGTAGGCGCTGCTCGTCGAGAGCGACGGAAAAAGAAAACCGCTCTTGCGCTTGACCGTGGTATCGGGCGTCGAGAGAAACGGGAAATACGCCACCGGCAAGCCGAAGAAATCGACCGAGGCATTTTCGAAATAGATCATCTTCTCGCTGTCGTCGTGGATGATACGAGCGGCCTTGATCTGCCATTCCGGCGGCTTCTTCGGATCGTCCTTGCACGGCTCGCAGGCGGTGTAGACGCCGTCCTGCAGCACCTCGTAGTCGCCGTGCGACCGATCGGCCCGCACCGCGGCCATGTGGGTATCGTCCGGCGTCTCCAGACGCAGCGAGTCGACAAAGCCGTCGCGATAATCGTCGGTGAGATTGATGACCTGGCCGTAGGTGATGCGGCCGTTCGGCTCGGTCAGCCTGGCATTGCCCTCGGCGCGCAGCCGCTTGGTCTTCTGGTCGTAGATCACCTGGTCGGCTTCCACCGTCGAGCCGCCGTAGTAGATTTGCACGTGGCCGACCGCCGAAACGGTGTTGTTCGAATAGTCGTATCTCATCTCGTCGGCCTG